>NZ_JBHTDO010000002.1:283890-355437 GCF_042666575.1 Actinoplanes sp. GCM10030250
GACCACCCGAGCAGCGCGACCACCCGAGCAGCGCGACCACCCGAGCAGCGCGACCACCCGAGCAGCGCGACCACCCGAGCAGCGCGACCACCCGCGATCTTGTGGAGGTGCACAGCAACGGGGCGCACCAAGTTCACAAGATCGCGGGAGCAACGCACGGCCGCCAGCAAGCAGCACGCGCGGACGCGAGGCTGGGCGGCGCGGAAGCAACGCACGGCCGCCAGCGAGCAGCACGCGCGGACGCGAGGCTGGGCAGCGCGGAAGCAACGCACGGCCGCCAGCAAGCAGCACGCGCGGACGCGGGGCTGGGGCGGCGGTCGAGCCGTCAGGCGCCGTAGCGGCGCTGGCGGGTGGCGTAGGAGCGGAGGGCGCGCAGGAAGTCGATGCGGCGGAAGTCGGGCCAGTTCGCGTCGTGGAAGTAGAACTCGGAGTGCGCCGACTGCCACAGCAGGAACCCGGACAACCGCTGCTCCCCGCTGGTGCGGATGACCAGGTCCGGGTCGGGTTGACCGCGCGTGTACAGATGTTCCGCGATGTGCTCCACGTCCAGGATCTCGGCGAGCTCCTCGAGGGTCCCCCCGGAAGCCGCGTGCTCGTAGAGCAGGGAGCGCACCGCGTCGGTGATCTCGCGCCGTCCCCCGTACCCGACAGCCATGTTGACCTCGACGCCGCCGCTGCGCTCCCGGGTACGTTCCTGGGCGGCCTTCAGGGTCGCCGACGTCGGGGCGGGCAGCAGGTCGAGCGCGCCGACCATGCGCAGCCGCCACGGGTTGCCGTCCTCGGACAGTTCCGTCGCGAGATCTTCGATGATCTTGACGAGCGGGTCGAGTTCGGCGGCCGGGCGGCGCAGGTTGTCGGTGGCCAGCAGGTAGAGGGTGACGTGTTCGATGCCGGCCTGGTCGCACCAGGTGAGCAGCTCCTTGACCCGGCTCGCGCCGACCCGGTGGCCGTCGTTGGGGTCGACGAAGCCCATCTCGCGGGCCCAGCGCCGGTTGCCGTCGCACATCACGCCGACGTGCCGGGGCACGGGCTTACCGGCCAGCTTGCCCGCCAGCCGCCGCTCGTAGAAGGAATAGACCAGGGAGCGCAGAGTCATCACCGCAAAGCGTAACCATCCCTGCCGCACGCTCAAGCGCCGACGGTCCGCCACGGCACCAACCGCGACGCGATGCGCCCGATCGTGCGAGCGTCGAGCAACCCGTCCGCGAGACCGAGATCCACCATCCGGGCGAAGACGTGTGGGTCGGCGGCGGCCGCGCCGACCGCGGCGTCGGCGACGCGTGGCCAGGTGGTGAGCCGGGCCGCGGCGGCGGAGTGCCGCAGGTGCCGTCCGAGGCGCCGGTGCAGCGCGTCGCGGTAGCGCCGGGCGACGTCGTGCGGGCCGCGGGCGGCGGCGGCGCCGGCCAGCGATCCGGAGAGCACGGCGTAGAAGATTCCCTCACCGGTGCACGGGTTGATCAGGGAGAGGGCGTCGCCGGCGAGCAGCAGGCGACCGCGGCCCGGCACCGGGCGGTGGGTGGACAACGGCAGGTGGTGCCCGCGCAGGCCGGTCGGTTCGGCGCCGGGCAGCAGATTTCGCAACCTCTCCATCAGGTACGACCGTGACAGCGCTGTCCCCCGGAGGAGTTCTCCGTACCCGACGTTGGCGGTGCCGTCGCCGATCGGGAACTCCCAGGCGTACGCCGGCCAGCGCTGCCGCGTGGTGATGATGACCTGTTCGCCGGTGTTGGTGGTGGGACGGTAGCCGCGGATCGCGATCGCCAGGTGCCCGGGCGGGTTGGCCTCTTCGCCGAGTGAGCGCCGCACCACCGATCCGGCACCGTCGGCCCCGATCACCACGTGGGCCCGGTAGGTGCCATCGATCACGACGGTGTGCTCCTCGCGTACCTCCCGGGTGGTGTGTCTGTGAAAAACGGCGCCGGCGGCGACGGCAGCCCGAACGAGACGCTCGTCGAAGACCCGGCGCGGCACGGTGTGTGCCGCCCGGGGCAACCGCCGGGCCGCCGCCGAACCGCCCGGCGCGACCAGCCGCAGGCGCTCGACCGGCGGATAGCCGGCGGTGACGTCCGGCACGCCGAGCGCGGTGAGTACGTCGACGGCCTCCGCCGCGATGCCGTCGCCGCACGTCTTGTCACGCGGGAAGTCCGCGCGGTCCAGCAGCAGCACCCGGGCGCCGGCCCGGCAGGCGGTTATCGCCGCCGCCGAACCGGCCGGTCCCGCACCGATCACCGCCACGTCGTAGGCATCGACTCCCATCAGAGAATCGTGCCTTACGGCGTGCTCGTCCCCTCTGCCGCGGGAGACGTGCCGGCGGAAGACGTCACGCCTTCTCGAGGCGGGCGCGCAGGGCGTCGAGTTCGGCCCACAGCACCGCCGGGAGCTTGTCGCCGAACTTCTCGAACCACTCGGTGACCTGCGGGATCTCCGCCAGCCACTCCTCGGTGTCGACCTTCAGCACGGCTTCGAGGTCGGCCGGGTCCAGGTCGAGGCCGGTGAGGTCGAGCGACTCCGGGGTGGGCACGTGCCCGATCGGGGTCTCCACCGCGTCGGCCTTGCCGTCGAGGCGCTCGGCGACCCATTTGAGCACCCGGCTGTTCTCGCCGAAGCCGGGCCAGAGGAAGCCGCCGTCGTCGCCGCGGCGGAACCAGTTGACGTAGAAGACCTTGGGCAGCTTGTCGGCGTCGCCCGAGGCTCCCTTGGCCATGTCGATCCAGTGCTGGAAGTAGTCGCCGGCGTGGTAGCCGATGAACGGCAGCATCGCCATCGGGTCGCGGCGCACCACGCCGACCTGCCCGACCGCGGCCGCGGTGGTCTCACTGGACAGGGTGGCACCGAGGTAGACGCCGTGTACCCAGTCGCGGGCCTCGCTGACCAGCGGGATCGTGGTCTTGCGCCGGCCGCCGAACAGGATCGCGTCGATCGGTACGCCGCGCGGGTCGTGATATTCGTCGGCGAGGATCGGGCACTGCTCGATCGGGGTGCAGAACCGGCTGTTCGGGTGGCTGGAGACGGCCTCGGAATCGGGCGTCCAGTCGTTGCCCTTCCAGTCGGTGAGGTGCGCGGGCGGCTCGCCCATGCCCTCCCACCAGATGTCGCCGTCGTCGGTCAGCGCCACGTTGGTGAAGACCGAGTTGCCCTTGGCCAGGGTGCGCATGGCGTTCGGGTTGGTGTGGAAGTCGGTGCCGGGCGCGACGCCGAAGAGCCCGAACTCGGGGTTGGTGGCCCAGAGCCGGCCGTCCTCGCCGAAACGCATCCAGGCGATGTCGTCGCCGACGGTCTCGACCTTCCACCCGGGCAGGGTGGGCTCGAGCATGGCGAGGTTGGTCTTGCCGCAGGCCGACGGGAAGGCGCCGGCGATGTAGCGGACCCGTCCCTCCGGCGATGTCAGCTTCATGATCAGCATGTGCTCGGCGAGCCAGCCCTCGTCGCGGGCGGCCACGCTGGCGATCCGCAGCGCGTAGCACTTCTTGCCGAGCAGCGAGTTGCCGCCGTAACCGGAGCCGAAGGACCAGATCTCCCGGGTCTCGGGGAAGTGCGAGATGTACTTGGTCTCGTTGCACGGCCACGCGACATCGCTCTGGCCGGGTTCGAGGGGTGCGCCGATCGAATGCAGCGCCGGCACGAAGTCGGCGTCGTCGCCCATCGCCTTCAGGACCCCGGCCCCCATCCGGGTCATGATGCGCATGCTGGCCACGACGTACGGGCTGTCGGTGAGCTCGACGCCGAACATCGGCTCGGGCGCGTCGAGCGGGCCCATGCAGAACGGGACGACGTACATCGTCCGGCCCTTCATGCAGCCCCGGTAGAGCCCGGTCATGAGCTGCTTCATCTCGGCCGGCGCCATCCAGTTGTTGGTGGGTCCGGCGTCGGCCTCGTCGACCGAGCAGATGAAGGTGCGTTCCTCGACCCGCGCCACGTCCGACGGGTCGGTGTGCGCCCAGAACGAGTTGGGTTTCTTCTTCTCATCAAGACGGACCAGCGCGCCGGACGCGACGAGCTCGTCGGTGAGGCCGGTCCACTCCTGCTCGGAACCGTCGCACCAGACGATCCGGTCGGGCGTTGTCAGGGCGGCGACCTCGTCGATCCACGCCAGCAGGCGGGGATGCGAGGTAGGGGGCTGAGACAAGATGAAGCTCCTTCGGTCGGCACTGACCAATGACGGATAGGCCGGAAGTCCGGCGTCTGTCATGGGAGTCACATCAGCGTAAGCCTGAGTGTGCGTTGAGTTCATCGGCCAAACCTGTGGACAACCGCACAATCTTTGGCTGCTTTGCGCGCAGACGATCGATTCTTCGTTGCTTGGTGCACGAGTGCGCACAGTCGCCGGATCCGGCCGCGCCGCACCGGCTGACACGACAACTTTCACAAAAGGGACTTAAGCCTTAAGCTTTCACCTAATCGGGCTTTCCTCGCAGTTCCGGCCACAGGAGGCGGAATGACGATCCCGGGCAACGACGCGGACTCGGACAACGACCTGCTGGGGGCCGTCCGGGCCGGCGACACCGCCGCTTTCGGGACGCTCTACGAGCGCCACCACGCGGCCGCTCGCCAGTTCGCGTACGGGCTGACCCGCGATCCCGCCGACGTCGACGACCTGGTCGCCGAGACGTTCGCCAAGGTGTTCGCGACCCTGCGCGCCGGGCGGGGGCCACTCGTGGCGTTCCGGGCGTACCTGCACACCACGATGCGCCACGTCTGCTACCACCGGGCCCGGCTGGACCGCCGCCTGGAGTTCACCGACGACCTGACCCGGTACGACCCGGGCGAGCCGTTCACCGACCCGGCACTGGACCGGCTGGAGCGCAGTTTCGCCGCGGCCGCGTTCCGGCAGCTGCCACCGCGCTGGCGCGACGTGCTCTGGCAGACCGAGGTCGAGGGCAGCACGCCCGCCGAGCTGGCACCGCGGATGGGCCTGACGCCGAACGCGGTCGCCGTACTGGCCCACCGCGCCCGGGAAGGGCTGCGCAGTCTCTATCTTCAGCAGCACGTGACCGCTGCCGATCACCCCGAGTGCCGCTGGGCGGGCGAACGGCTCGGCGGTCAGGTCCGCGGCCGGCTCGCACCGCGCGACTCCCATCGCATGGGTACACACCTCGCATGGTGCGGAGACTGCCGCAGCCGGCTCGCCGAGATCCGCGAGGTCGACGGCTTCCGTAACGCTCCGTACCGACAGCGTCACCATGTTGAGACGTCCGGTTAAGACTCGGCGGCGAAGGCCGCCGCCCGTGACCACCGCCGGTACCCTCGGACGCGTGCCGAACCCATCGCAGCCGACCGGCCTGCGCACACGGATCCGGGCGCTCGCCCGCGAGGTGGGCAAGTTCGGGCTGGTCGGCGGGATCGCGTTCGCGGTCGACCTGGCGATCTTCAACTACCTGCTGCAGTCGGGCAGCGAGACGCTCACGGCGAAGACCGCCTCGACAGTGGTGGCGACCACGCTCGCCTTTCTCGGCAACCGGTTCTGGACCTGGCGCGACGGTGATCACACCAACATGGCCCGTCAGTACACGATGTTCTTCGTGCTGAACGCGATCGGCCTCGGGATCGCCCTGACCTGCCTGGCGATCAGCCACTACGGTCTCGGGCAGATCTGGCCGGCACTCAAGAGCCCGGTCGCCGACAACATCGCGGGGCAGCTCGTCGGGACCGCTATGGGTACCATGTTCCGCTTCTGGTCATACCGCCGGTTTGTGTTCCGGGTCACCGACGCCCCGGGTAAGAACGACCCGGTGGCGGCCGGGCCGCACCGTACCGGGAGTATGACGTCGCCGTCATCCGCCTCCCCGTGACTCGGCGTAACAGCCCCCGTTCCCGTAAGGTTGCCCAATGCCCTCAGCCAGCTCGCTGACGGATCGCCTCCGCCGTCTCGCCCCGGAAGCCATTGCCTTCGGCATCATCGGCGCCGGCAACACCGCGCTCTACCTCGCCATCACCTGGGTCCTGCTGCCGATCGGCGCGGTCAAGGCGAGCATCGTGGGCACGCTGATCACGACGACCCTGGCCTACCTGGCGAATCGATACTGGACATACCGCCACCACACCCGGACGGCGATGCGCCGGGAGTACACGATGTTCTTCGGGTTCAACCTCGTCGGCATGGTGATCCAGTCCGGGACGATCGCGGTCGGCAAGTACGGGTTCGGCCTCACCGAGGAGCACGACGCGCTGCTCTTCATGAGCGTCACGGTGCTGGGCATCGGGATCGCGACGATCTTCCGGTTCTGGGCGTACCGCACGTTCGTCTTCCTCAAGCCGCCGGTCGACGGGCACGAGGGCGCCATCACCGAGATGGACGCCACCGCCGGTCTCGCCGAGCTGAGCGCGGCCGACCACCCGGGCAGCGCCGCGCGGCTGGACCTGCACCCGGAGCTGGACCCGCGCCCTAGTTCCTGAAGAGACGGCGGCGGGGAGCGGGTTCCTCCACCGCTTCCTCCTCTTCGTCCTCGTCGTCCGCCGGGGCGCGCTCGATCAGCTCGTAGAGCAGGGTCTGCACCTGCTGGGCGGCCGGCACACCGGCGAGCTTCGCGCTCTGCTCACCGATCGAGTCGACGGTGAGCGTGCCGCTGCCGAGGATCCGGTCCAGCAGCGACTGGGCCAGCGAGTGGTCGTTGACGCGGTTGAGCGGGAGGTCACGGCGCTCCCGGGTGAGGACACCCTGCTGCACCAGGATCCGCTCGTCGGTCAGCACGTAGTGGGTGCAGCGCCAGGCCACCAGCGGGGTGACGCCGTTGCGTACCGCGTACCAGAGCATGATCGTGGCGACCATCAGCAGCCCGATCCGGCCGCCCTCGGTCTCCGGCAGCATCACCCAGGCCAGGATGAACCCGGCCAGCGTCAGCAGCAGCACCAGGACCGGTGCGACCGCCGCCTTCCAATGCGGACGCAGGTGGAGGACCAGCTCCTCCTCGTCCGCGAGCACGTCGTCGGGGAACGCCACGCGCTCAGCGTACGTGCAGCACGTCACCGGCCGAGACCTGATGCCGGGCGCCGTCCTCCGTACGGATCACCAGCTGCCCGTCCCGGTCCACGGTGACCGCCTCGCCGGTCAGCTCGCCGCCACCCGGCAGCAGCACCCGGACCGTGCGGCCGATCGTGGCGCAGTGACGCTGGTACTCACCGAGCAGCCCGCACATCTCGGCGTCCCCGCCCGCCTCGCGCCAGCCGCCGTACCACCGGTCCAGGCCGCGCAGCAGCGCCCGCAACAGCGGATCCCGGTCGGTGTTCTCGGCGCCCGCAACGCGCAGCGAGGTAGCAGGCGCTCCGGTCGTCTCGGGCAGCTCCTCGGCGCGGGTGCTCACGTTCAGGCCGATCCCGATCACCACCGCGTCGCCGGTCACCTCGGCCAGGATCCCGGCGCACTTGCCCTTGCCTCCGGCCGTGCCCTCGCTCTCGCTGCCGGCCTTGCTCTCGCTTCCGGCCGTGCCTACCAGCAGATCGTTCGGCCACTTCAGAGCGGTTTCCACCTCGGCCACCCGGGCCACCGCCGCACGCAGTGCCACCCCGGCGAGCAGCGGCAGCCAGCCGAGGCTGCCGGACGGCACCGGCTTCCAGTCACGTTCCGGATCCGCGGCACCCGGGCGCAGCAGGACGCTGAGGGTCAGCCCGGCACGCGGCGGCGAGACCCACTGCCGGTCCCGGCGCCCCCGCCCGGCCACCTGGCTCTCGGCGACCACGACCAGGCCCTCCGGTGCTCCCTGCCGGGCCGCCTCGGCCGCGTCCGCGTTCGTCGAGCCGGTCTCGGTACGCACGTCGAGCCGCGACCACAGCCCACCGGGCACGACCAGGGCCCGGGTCAGCGCGCGGGCGGACAGCGGCGGGCGGTCGAGGTCGGAGTACGACGAAGGAGCCACCCCGGAAGCCTAGAGCGTGTCCCGAGTCAGCCGTGCGGACCCGCGGAGTGCCGGCTGACGTAGCCGGAGCCCGGCTCGGACCGCTCGACGGGCCTCGGCCGTGGCCGTGGCCGGGCCCGGTCGCCACGGCCGTGACGCGGTCCGGCCTCCGCCCTCTCGTCCCGGCCCGACCAGGATCGGGGCAGCCGGATGCGGCGGGCCTCCTCGTCCGGCGTCCAGGCAGTCACGAGCGCCGTCGGCTCCGCGGCCTGTACGGGTGTCAGGTCGAACCCGGTCGCCGGCTCGTAGTCGGGCACCGGTGGCAGCCGCTCCACCGGAACCGGCCAGCCGTAGGCACGGGCCGACGGCTCCGGGTCGGTGTAGAGGTCGTCCGGGACCGGGGTCCAGTAGTCACCGGCCGGCGGGCGGTCGTCCAGGTCCCGGTAGCTGGGGCGGACCCAGTCCTCGACCCGGTCGCCGTAGCCGCGGTCCGAGCGGTCGACCACCGGCCTCGGCTGCGGGAATCGGCCCTCGGCCCACGGGTCTTCGGCCGGCCGGGACTCGGCCGGCAGAGGCTCGGCCGGTGCGGGCCCGGCGGTCCTGCGGGCTTCCACATACGGCTCGTCGTAGCCGATGTCGTCGTCGTACTCGGGATCCTCCCGTTCACGCTCGCCGCTCTCGTCCGGCTCCTGGTCCTCGTACGCGAGCCGCACCCCGTCCGGCTCCTCCTCGTCGTCGGCGGCGAACCCGATCGAGGCCAGCCCACTGCGTTCGATCTCAGGGACGGCGGGCCCTCCGGTGAAGGCGCCGGCCTCGGGTTCGTGCAGGTCGAACTCCGCCGAGGGGAACTCGGCGGACTCCGGTTCCCGGATCGCGCGTACCGGCGGAGCGGTTTCGGGCGGTGCGGAGGTGATGGCCTTCGGTCGCCGGCGCCGGGCGGAGACGCCGGTCCGGGATGCGCGACGTGCCCCACCGCCGAAGATCACAGCACGAAAGCTGATCAGCGTGGCGAGGCCGCCTGCGATGAAGGCGAGCCCGGCCGCGGTCATCCAGTTCGTCACGAGGAGTGTAACGAATGGGGCATTGCGCGCGAAACGCACTCGTAGCGTCGCCCTCCCTGTGCGACGTCTACGATCGTCGCGAGTGCATCGAAGCCCTCCGAGCGTGGAGACCACCGTGACAACGCAGCCCGACATCCACACCACCGCCGGCAAGCTCGCCGATCTCACCCGCCGGACGGACGAGGCGGTGCACGCCGGTTCCGCACGCGCCATCGAGAAGCAGCACGCCCGCGGCAAGAAGACCGCCCGGGAGCGCATCGAGCTGCTGCTCGACAAGGACTCCTTCGTGGAGCTCGACGAGCTCGCCCGGCACCGGTCCACCGCCTTCGGGCTGGAGAAGAACCGGCCGTACGGCGACGGCGTCGTCACCGGCCACGGAACCGTCGACGGCCGGCAGGTGTGCGTCTTCTCCCAGGACTTCACGGTCTTCGGCGGCTCGCTCGGCGAGGTGTTCGGCGAGAAGATCGTCAAGGTGCTCGACCTGGCCATGAAGATCGGCTGCCCGATCATCGGGATCAACGACTCCGGCGGCGCCCGCATCCAGGAGGGCGTGGTCGCGCTCGGCCTCTACGCCGACATCTTCTTCCGCAACGTCCGGGCCAGCGGTGTCATCCCGCAGATCTCGCTGATCATGGGACCGTGCGCGGGCGGGGCGGTCTACTCCCCCGCGATCACCGACTTCACGGTCATGGTCGACCAGACCTCGCACATGTTCATCACCGGGCCGGACGTCATCAAGACGGTCACCGGTGAGGAGGTCGGGTTCGAGGAGCTGGGCGGCGCGCGGACGCACAACACCCGCAGCGGCAACGCGCACTACCTCGCGAGCGACGAGGAGGACGCGATCGACTACGTCCGGGCGCTCCTGTCGTACCTGCCCAGCAACAACCTCGACGAGCCGGTCCTCTACGACGCCGCGACGGACCTCGAGAGGACCGACGAGGACCGGGCGCTCGACACCCTGATCCCGGACTCGCCCAACCAGCCGTACGACATCAAGAAGGTCGTCGAGACCGTCGTCGACGAGTTCCTCGAGGTCCAGCCGCTCTACGCGCAGAACATCGTGGTCGGCTTCGGCCGGGTCGAGGGCCGGCCGGTGGGCGTGGTCGCCAACCAGCCGATCAGCCTGGCCGGGACGCTGGACATCGCGGCATCGGAGAAGGCGGCGCGCTTCGTGCGTACCTGTGACGCCTTCAATGTTCCGGTCCTGACCTTCGTCGACGTGCCGGGCTTCCTGCCGGGCACCGGGCAGGAGTGGGACGGCATCATCCGGCGCGGCGCCAAGCTGATCTACGCCTACGCGGAGGCCACCGTCCCCAAGGTCACGGTGATCACCCGCAAGGCGTACGGCGGGGCCTACGACGTGATGGGCTCCAAGCACCTCGGCGCCGATGTCAACTTCGCCTGGCCGACCGCGCAGATCGCGGTGATGGGTGCCCAGGGCGCGGTCAACATCCTGCACCGGGGTGAGCTCGCTGCGGCATCGGATCCGGTCCAGCGCCGGACGGAACTCATTCAGGAGTACGAGGACACGCTGGCGAACCCGTACATCGCGGCCGAGCGGGGTTACGTGGACGCGGTCATCCAGCCGTCACAGACCCGGGCGCAGGTCACCCGGGCGCTGCGGATGCTGCGCACCAAACGGGAGACCCTGCCGCCCAAGAAACACGGCAACATACCTCTGTGACATGGCTCCGCTTCGC
Source organism: Actinoplanes sp. GCM10030250 (assembly GCF_042666575.1). Taxonomy (NCBI): domain Bacteria; kingdom Bacillati; phylum Actinomycetota; class Actinomycetes; order Micromonosporales; family Micromonosporaceae; genus Actinoplanes; species Actinoplanes sp. GCM10030250. Next base: position 294,484 of record NZ_JBHTDO010000002.1, read on the forward strand.
TCCGCGGCAAAACGCCTTTTGAGCCGGTGAGCTGGCAGGCGATTTCCCGCCGTCCGCAAATCCCGCGGCCGTCGGCAAATCGCTTGCCAGCTCACCGGCGGCGTTTTGCGTGCTACGGGGTGCTGAGAGTGGGCAGCCACTGGCCGGCGAGGAGGAAGGCGCCGGCCAGCAGGGCGACCAGGTTCACCACGAGGAAGACGCCGACCCAGAACAGGGCGGGCAGGTGGGTGAGCCGGGCGAGCTGATCGGCGTCCGAGTCACGCATCCGGCCGCGCTTGCGCAGCGTCTGCAACTCGAAGACCGGACGAACACCACCGAAGAGCAAGAACCAGACTCCGGCGTACGCGAAAGCCGCCTGCACTTCCGGAGAGGCGTACCAGGACACCACGAAGACGATCGCGCCCGTGATCAGCAGCGAGATCACGCCGAACAGGTTCCTGATGTTGATCAGCATGAGTAGCAGCAGCGCCACCGCGAGCCAGAGCAGCAGCGTGATGCGGTTCCCGCCGAGCAGCCACGCACCGAGCACGCCGACCAGCGACGGCGCGATGTAGCCGCCGAGCAGGGTCAGGATCATGCCCGGACCGGTCGGGCGGCCCGCCGAGAGGGTGAGCCCGGACGTGTCGAACTCGAGCCGGATACCCCGCAGCTTGCGGCCGGTCAGCAGCGCGAACAGCGCGTGACCGCCCTCGTGCGCGATCGTGACGGCGTTACGGGCCACCCGCCAGATGGGGCGGACAACCACCGCTACGACACCCGCGACCGCGGTGAGCAGCACCAGCAGGCCGGGCGGATCCGGCTCGGCACCCAGAAGCTGGTCCCAGAGGTCAGTCACACCGTCGATCGACAACACGCCGGGGACTGTAGCCGATCACGCTATGCGCGTCGGCGTACCACTGCCTCCGCGGCCTCGGGCTCGCGCCGGGCGAGGGTCCGGGCGGCGAGAAAACCACCGCCCACCACCGTCAGGGTGGCGACAGCGAGCAGAACCATGAGCAGACCACCGGCGGCCACGACCAGCGCCACGTCGGCAACAGCGACGAGCATCCACAGGGCGATCGTGGGCTTACTGCCGTAGCGTCGGCAGTTCATGATGTACCTCCATCCGTGATACTGGATCAATACCCAGCCGTCCGGATCTCACTCCTGGAGGTGCGCCAGAGCCTGTCTCGACGCCCTAGCGCTTGGCAAACCCCTGGTAGATGACGTCGAGGTCCTTCTTCGACTCGTCCCAGACCTCGGGCGAGGTGTACCAGGAAAGCATGTAAGTCGTGCCGTCGATCGCGAAGGCCCGGCGCACCACGTGCTGCTCGTTCCCGCTGCCGGTCTTGTAGGTGAACTCCCAGTCCGCGGCTTTCCCGTGGTAGTCGACAGCGGTCACGCCGATCTTCTGGTAGCTGCGGTAGTGGCCGGTCTGCTGCTGCGCGATGAACTCCACCGGATCGCCGAGCGGGGAGTTGATCACGTCGACGCGGACCATCCGGTTGTCCCAGTTCAGGCTGAGACCGCTGCCGCCACCGCCACCCGAGACGCTGCCCGGTACCGGGAAACTGAAGCCGGACGCCTTGTAGGTACGCCAGCCGTCCGGGATCTTCCCGCTCGCACTGCTCGCCGGCGCCGGGGATTTCGGCTCCCCGCCGGTGTCGCCCTTCGCGGGAGTTGACTTGTCCGGTGCGGGCTTGCCGGTCGCCGCGGCCTTCGTGGTACCGGCGGTCGGCGTGCCCGAGTCGCCGGAGCCGAACGCCTGCACCAGGATGATCCCGACGAGCAGCACGAACGTGAGCACGATGCCGAGGCCGATGGCGGCCTGCCGCTTGGTCAGCGTGGTGCCGAGGATGGTGATCCCGTTGTTCCGGCGGTCGGCCGGGCGCAACTGCATCGGCGTCCAGGCGGGACGGCTCGGCGGGGCGAAGCCGGGACCCTGGCGGATCTCGCCGACCACGCGGGTCTGGTCCTCCGACTGTTGCCGGTTCCGCGGTTGCCTGACCCTGTTCTGGGGCTGCCTGTTCTGGGGCTGCCGCGCCTGCGGCGGGACGATTGCGGTGAGGTCGACGAAGGAGGTCTTGTCGGCGTCCGGTTCCTTCTTCTCCGAGCTCTTGTCGTCAGCTGCGGCCTCCGGCTCGGGCTGCTCGTCCCGAGTTTCCTGGCCGGTCTGAGCCTTTTGCGCTTCCTGATCCGTCGCCTTCTCGGCGTCCGTCCGGGAGTTCTTCGCCTCGGTCTCGGTGTCGGCTTCCGTCGCCTCAGCCTGATCGGGCGTGGACTCTACGGCCTGTTCGGCCTCCGGCTGAGCAGCTTCAGGCTGTTCCTCGGCCTCCGGCTCGTCGGTCTTCGGTGCGGCCTGCTCCGTCTCGGCTTTATCGGTGGCCTGCTCGGCTTTATCGGTGGCCTGCTCGGGCTTGTTGCCTGCCTGCTCCGCAGCCGTTTCGGCAACCTGCGCGGCGGGCTGCTCGGCCGCTTGCTCGGCGACCTTGTCAGCGGACGCTTCGGCGGCCTCGTCAGCGGTCGCCTCGGCGGCCTCGTCAGCGGTCGCCTCGACAGGCTGCTCGGTGGACCGTCCGGCGGGCGGGGCGTCGGGGGGCAGGACCGTGGTGGCGTCGGCGGTCGGCGCGGCGCCGCCAGGCATCACCGTGGTGGCCTCGGCGGTGGGCGCGGCGCCCGCGGGCATCACCGTGGTGGCCTGGGCGGAGTCCTGAGGGGTGGGCACGATCGGGTACGCCCCGGTTGCGGCGGCCAGCGACCGCTCGTGCTCCGGAGCGGCCTTCTTGCGCCGGTTGGCGGCCACGTCGGAAGCCGTGAAGCCGACCCGGGTGGGGCTCGCCGATGTCGCCGGGGGCTGCGCTCCGGGCTGGCGCCGGCTCGACGGCGGGACCTGTGCGGTCGCCCGTCCAGGTGCTCCCGGGTTGTTCGGGGGCGGATAGCCCGTACCGGGAAGATTTTTTGTCTCGTCCGGAACCGGCGGCGTGTCGAGCCGCGTCGCGTCGATGGGTTTGCTGCCCGGGCGCGGAGCGCGCGGCGGGGCGTCCGACGGCGCCGGACCACTGACCGGCGCCTTGCCCTGCGCGAACGTCGGCCGGCCGCCCGGCGGCGGACCCGCCGTGACCGGCGGCCGCGGACCCGGCACGACCGGCGCGGAACCGGTCGCATACCCGGCACCGGGCAGCACCGGCGGCCCGCCCGGACCGCTCGGCAGCGACGGGCGCTCACGGCCGACACCGGGCCGGCGCATGGTCGGGCTCATCGGGAAAGTGATCTTGGCGCGACGCCCGGCGGCACGAGCCAGCAGGCGCTCCGCCTCCTCGGCGTCGATGCGGTGGGCGGGATCCTTGCGCAGCAACCCGTTGAGTACGGCCTTGAGCGGTCCCGCGTTCCGCGACGGCGGTGGGTTCTCGGTCGCGAGCGCGGCCAGGGTGGCGATCGCCGACGGCCGCGCGAACGGTGACTGCCCCTCGACCGCGGCGAACAGGGTGGCGCCGAGCGACCAGAGGTCGGCCGCGGGACCCGCTGTGCCGTCACGCGCCCGCTCCGGAGCGATGTACGCCGGTGAACCCAGCACCAGGCCGGTCCGCGTCACGTTCGGGTCGCCGGGGACCGTCGCGAGACCGAAATCGGTCAGCACCACACGACCGTCGGCGCCCATCAGCACGTTGCCCGGCTTGACGTCGCGGTGCACCACGCCGGCCCGGTGGGCGGCACGCAGCGCGTTGAGCACACCGAGGCCGATCTCGGCGGCGCGGACCGGGTTGAAGGGCCCGTCGGCGGCGAGCGTGTCCTGCAGCGAGCGGGATGCCACGTACTCCATGACGATCCACGGGTCGGCGTCCGTACGCAGCACGTCGAAGACGCGAACCACGTTGACGTTGTTGAGCCGGGCGATCGCGCGAGCCTCACGCAGCGACCGCTCCCGCATCTCCTGCCGCTCGCCCGGGGTCAGCCCCGGCGGCGGCACGAGTTCCTTGATGGCCACGTCCCGGTGCAGGACGACATCGGTCGCCCGCCAGACACGCCCCATCCCGCCCTGACCGAGCGGCGCAACGAGCCGGTACCGATCAGCGACAACGAGTGGGGGAGAAGAAGACATCACGCAGAAAATACCTGGTTCTGTCGAGCGGCCGCGAATTGATCAGCCGAGTGTGGGACACGTGTCACCGGAACTCCGGCCACCCGTCGTACGCTCGGCTGATGAATGCGGAACCGCTGGTCAGCGTCGTACGAGGAAGCCTAGACGATCATGAGCTGGCCGCGCTGGCCGCCATCCTGACATCTCGATCCACATCGGTCAATTCCGGAACTCCTTCGCCGATCACCTCGGACTGGATCCGATCAGCCCGCCCCTCGACCTCCCCGCGCAGCTGGCGCGCCTCGGGCCTGCCCCGCTGAAGCGCTGTCCACAGGGGCCGTTTCCACACGCTGTAACCGGATAATCTCACAGAGGTTATTCAGTCGAGCGTCGATGGGCGGCCCCGATGATCCCTGACGAGGACCTCGGCCCGGCGTGGCTGCGCGATTACGGTCACACCGATTTCGGCGACATAGCCGCCGACATCCTCGCCATGGAGCACTTCGCCGCCAGGCTGAGGGCCGACGTCGAGGGTAACTACGCACCCCGCGCCCGCGCCGTGAGCGACACGCTGCTCACCAGCCTGCCGCCCGCCCATCCCCACTTCGGCGAGCTGGACCAGTTCCTGCGCGCGCACGAGCGGGCCCAGGACGTCGCCCTGCAGAACGTCTACAACTACGCCAACGGCACCTACGGCTTCGCCGCCGCCGCCCGCGAGGTCAGCGACAGATACCGCGGCAGCGACGCCTTCGCCCGCGCCCGGGTCACCGACGTGCACGCCGGCCTGCGCGCCGCGGGCATCCTCCCCACCGCTGAGGAGGACCCCTGATGCGCGCCGTACCCCCGGCCACCAGCTGGCACAACCTCCACGTCGGCGAGATGTGGTCGATGATCGAGACCCATGACGGGGTGGCACACCAGCAGCTGATCTCCGGGTGGAGGAGGTCGTTCGAGCTGGTGCTCCAGCACCTCTCCAGCGTCCAGCGCTACCGCGACAACCTCGCCGCCGCCTGGCCGCCGTCGAGGAGCCCGGCCGCCGCGGCGTACATGGAGCGGCTCGATGTGCTGATCGCCAGCCTCCGGGGCACGTATGAGGCCGCGGTGGAGAACCACCGGGCCCTCTCCGGCGCGACCGGTGCCCTGAACTCGGCGCGGCGCGAGATGGAGCCCATCCAGCGGGAGTGGGCAGCCAACGAGGTGCGGCTCGCCGAGTTCAGGGCGGAGATGCGTCTCCATCACCTGGTGGGCGGCAAGGCCAGAGGAATCCCGCCCCGGTCCCCGATCCCCACCGGCCGCCAGGCCCACCTGGAGGAACGCGCCCGCCGAGTCATGTCGTCGCTCAGCGCGGAGCTGGCGACTGCCCAGGTCTCCCTGGTCACACCGGAGCTCTACAAGGTGCCCCGGAGCACGGACATCGGGAACAGAAGGTTCTCGGCGCCCGCCTTCCCGCTATCGCAGACGGCACCCTCGTTCGCATCGGATGCACGATCGGGAGGGGATCCGCCGCAGGAACGGGCCGGAGCACGGAACAGTTCCGGAGCAGGCCGCGCAACGACGGGCTTCTCGCCCGGTCCCGCCTTGAGTGGAGTCAGCTCTCCCACCGCCATCACACCGCCCGGTCAGTCCGCGCCTGCCGTCGAGCTGCCGGGGATGGGGAGCCTGCCACCCGGTGGTGTCCTGGGCGTTCCTGAGCGGCGTTCGCCGGCTCTCGCTCCAGGAACATCGCGGCTCAACGCGCCACCTTCACCTGTCGCTGAATCGCCGCTCGGCAACCTGATTCCACCCTCCGGTGCCGTCATCGGCGCGATTCCGGCGGCCGGGACATCCCTGAATTCACGGGCACCTCTGCGGGTCAATCCGGTTGGCGGAATCATCGGTCAACCGCCGCCCATTGCACATCCGAGCCGGCGGAGTCCCGGCACCCATCGGGGCCTTGAGCGCGACACCCACTGGGACGTGGCCGGGGGAACGGATCCGGTCATCGAACCTCCTCGGGAGAGGAAGATCGACCCCGGACCGGTAATCGGAATCGGCCAGCCATGCTGAACTCGGTCGCGGTCGCGGGAAAGATCGTCGCTGTCCTGACCATCGCATCGATCAACATCGGCGCTGGTCACCGGGCCGACTCGACCTCCGCCGGCGTACGGTCCGCGCAGTGGTTCCTGTCCTATCTCCACGTCGACGAGGCCCACTCGACGAGCCAGGGCTCGGGGGTGATCGTCGGAATTCCCGACAGCGGCGTCAGCATCCACCCCGACCTGCGGGGAAGCGTGCTGGCCGGCGCCGACATGGTCGACGGCGGCGACGGGAGCGGGCACACCGACCAGATCGGGCACGGCACCCAGATGGCCGGGCTGATCGCCGCGCACGGCAGGAACGGCGACGGGGCGCTCGGCATCGCCCCGTCGGCTCAGCTGCTTCCGATCAAGATTTTCGGCTCGGCGGATCAGGACGTCGACCTGCCCGCCGGCATCACCTGGGCGGCCGAGAACGGCGCGAAAGTCATCAGCGTCTCCTCGGTGGCGGCGCCGTCACGGCAATTGAGCGCCTCCTTGAAGTCGGCACGTGCCCATGACGCACTCGTCGTCGCAGCGGCCGGCAACCGTTCCGAGCACCTTTTCCCGCAACTTCCCGCCGCGGTTCCCGAGGTTCTGGCAGTGGGCGCCGTCAATCGGAGCGGAGCCCATGCGCGCTATTCGGTCACCGGCGGGGAGCTGGACATCTGCGCTCCGGGAACGGAGATTGTGACGACCGGCCTCAGCGAGAGTTATCGCATCACGGACGGGACCTCGGCGGCGGCGGCAATCGTTGCGGGGGCGGCTGCTCTTGTTCGGTCCGAGTTTCCGGAGCTTTCCGCGCAGGAGGTCGTTCATCGGCTGACGGCCACCGCGACGGACATCGGGCCGCCGGGGCGCGATGACGAGTGCGGGTTCGGGGTGCTCAACATCGTCAAAGCGCTCACCGCTGATGTGCCTCCGCTCGCTTCGAGCTCCACACCGGCTTCGGAGACCAACGGCTCGGAGACGACGGGCCCGGCCGCGGCGCCAGATTCGACTCCCGCCCGGGCAACTGCGGCTGCCGTCGTGGGGATAGTCGCGGCAATTGTCGCGATCAGCACTCTCGTCGCTTTCCTCGCAGTGCGCAGGCGCCGCCGGTCCTGATAGGCGATGGGGGCCAGAGGCAAGACCGGAATTGAATACCGGCGGCGCCCACACAGGTCGACGAGCCGGGAGCCCGGGGTTTTGTCCGCGTTCTCGACTGAAACATGGCGCTTGCGGGCACTTTCGCACCCCTGAGGCTTGTAGTCTCCTTTTTCGTGCAGACCGACATCGTGTACCGCTTGATTCTCGCCTCGGCCAGCCCCGCGCGCCGGGCGCTGCTCACCGGGGCCGGGATTGACGCCGAGGTCATCGTCAGCGGGGTGGACGAGAGCGTCGTGGACGCGGACGACGCGTATACGACGAGCCTCGCCCTCGCGCGGATGAAAGCGCGGACGGTGGCGGCCAACCTCCCGGCCGACCCGGGAGCGCTGGTGCTCGGCTGTGACTCGGTGCTCGCCTTCGAGGACGAGGTGTTCGGGAAGCCCGCCAATGCCGACGAGGCGATCAAGCGCTGGATGGCCATGCGCGGCAGGTCGGGGGTGCTGCACACCGGGCATCACCTGACCGGGCTGGTCAGCGGGTTGCAGGCGGAGGCGGTCGGCACCACCGTTGTGCATTTCGCGGATGTGAGCGACGCCGAGATCGAGGCTTACGTGGCCTCGGGTGAGCCGCTACAGGTGGCGGGTGCGTTCACGCTCGACGGGCGGGGCGGGGCGTTCGTGGACCGGATCGAAGGGGATCCGGGCAACGTGATCGGGCTGTCGCTGCCGCTGCTGCGGAACCTTCTCGGTGAGATGGGCGTGCCGATCACGACACTCTGGCGCCGCTGAGGGGAAACGCTGCGACAGCCGCCCGCAGGCTCACACCGGGACGGGAGCAGGCAGCGGCTCCCCGGTCTCCAGCAGCGTCTTCAGGCTCGACAACAGCGGCACCCACCCCTCGGCCAGCCCCTGGAACGCCACGTTCGCCGGGTCGAAGTCGTCATGCGTGACGGTCAGCTTCACCACCGACCCCTGCGGCTCGATGTCGAAGACCACCTTCGACCGGCTTCCCACCGTGGCCGCCGCGAGCCAGTCCGCGTCGAATCCGTGCGCGGCGGCGAACTCCGGCGTGAAGGTGTGCCACGTGTACGCCAACCGCCGCCCCGGATCAGCCTCGAGCACCACCTGCTCCGGGTCCTCGATCGTCACCCCGTTCTCCGTCCAGGTCATCGCCGAGCCGGGCTTCCAGTCGGTGGTGAACTCCGCACCCCAGTACTGCCTGGTGAACGCGGGATCGGTCAGCGCCTCCCACAGCTTCTCCGGCGTCGTCGCGATGTACGTCGTATAGCTGAAACCCATTGTCGAACCCTCCAGCGAGCTCTTGAGGCCGGCGAGCGTCTGCACCCGCGAGCGGTGATAGCGGCTGATCCAGCGGTCGGCGATGGCGTTCACCGGCTCGGCGTTGAGGTAGTGCAACTTCTCCCGCCCCTGCCGGACAGCGGTGACCAGCCCGGCGGCCTCCAGCACCGCCAGGTGCTTGCTCACCGACTGACGGGCCATCCCCATGCCGTCGCAGAGCTCCCGCAGCGTCTGGCCGCTCGTCCGGTTGAGGCTGTCGAGCAGGTGCCGCCGCCCGGGATCCGCGAGCGCCTTGAACACCGCATCCACGACACCAGAATAGGCAGCCAGACGGCTGCCTATCAAGAGGCTCACCTAACGCTGCGAGAAAACGCCCGCCCACCGCGAGAGGGCTCGCCGAACGCTACGAGAAACGCCCGCCGCGAGCGGGCTCAGCGAACGCTGCGAGAAAACTCCCGCGCCGCCCATCCCACCGCCGCCGCGGCCAGCACCGCCGTGATCGCCAGTCCCTGCCAGACCTCCGGCGCACCGAGGTCACCCCGGAACAGCGCCCGCGTCCCGTCCACCGCCCACGAGAACGGGTTCCACTCGGCGACCCGCTGCAGCCATGCCGGCGCGAAGGTCAGCGGCAGCAGGATCCCGGAGAGCAGCAGCAACGGCTGCGCCACCGTGTTCATCAGCGGCGCCAGCGCGTCCTCACTGCGCACCCGCAGCGCCACCCCGTAGCTGAGCGCCGAGGTCATCAGCGCGATCAGGGCGAGCATCACGTACGCGAGGAGGATGTTCCCCAGGAACACCCGCAGGTCGAACAGGACCGCGAGCAGCGTGATGATGACCGCCTGCGCGATGAGCGACACCACGTCCCGCAGCGTCCGGCCGAGCAGCAGCGCGAGCCGGCTGACCGGGGTGACCCGGGAGCGCTCGATGACGCCGGCCCGGAGCTCGGCGATGAGGCCGAAGCCCTGGAAGAGGCCGCCGAAGATGGCGAGCATGACGAGCATGCCGGGCACGAAGATCTCGTACGCCTCGGCGTCGGTGGCCACCTGCAGTGCCGGCCGCAGCAGCGGCGCGAAGAGCAGCAGGTACATCACCGGCTGGAAGATCCCGACCAGCACCCAGACCGGGTTGCGCAGCAGCAGGCGCATCTGGTTCTCGAAGATCAGCCAGGTGTCACGCGCGAACTTCATGCCGCACTCTCCCGCAGGGATCGGCCGGTCTTGGTGAGGAAGACGTCGTCGAGGCTGGGCCGGTGCAACTCGATCCCGGTCAGCGGCACCGAGGCGGCGTCCAGCAGGCGCAGGATGTCGGGGATCGCGGTGGCGCCGTCGTCGACGTGCAGCCGGATGCCGTCCGGGAACGGGTCGGACTTGTAGGCGGACAGCACGGTGGAGGCCGCGGAGACCGAGCCCGGTGGCAGGCCGACGAAGACGACCTCACCGGCGATGGAGCGCTTCAGCTCCGACGGCGTCCCGGAGGCCACGATCTGCCCGTGGTCCATGATGGCGATCCGGTCGCAGAGCGCGTCCGCCTCCTCCAGGTAGTGCGTGGTGATGAAGACCGTCATCCCCTCGTCGCGCAGCCGGCGGATCTCGTCCCACATGTGCGCGCGGCTCTGCGGGTCCAGCCCGGTGGTCGGCTCGTCCAGGAACAGCAGACTCGGCTCGTGGATGATCCCGAGCGCGATGTCGACCCGGCGGCGCTGGCCACCCGAATAGGTCTTCGCCTTGCGATCCGCGTACTCGGAGAGCTGGAAGGCGGAGAGAACCCGGCCGGCGCGGACGCGGGCGTCGGGTCGGGAGACTCCGTAGAGGCGGGCCTGCAGCACCAGCTCCTCGACCGCTGTGGAGTCGTCCCAGGTGGAGCCGCCCTGTGCCACGTAGCCGATGCGGCGGCGCACCTCGCCGGGCTCGCGCAGCAGGTCGGCGCCGGCGATCGTGGCGGTGCCGCCGTCCGGGACGATGAGGGTGGCAAGCATCCGCAGCGTGGTGGTCTTGCCGGCACCGTTCGGACCCAGGAAGCCGAAGATCTCGCCCTTGGCGACGTCCAGGTCGATGCCGCGGACGGCCTCCACCGCGGGACCGCGGCGGGCCTTGAAACTCTTGCGCAATCCGCGAGTCTCAATCATGCCGTCGAACCTAGCCCGCACCGCCGATCCACGTCGTCCCAATAAACGCGCCGTCCTCAAATGCCCAGCACACTGAAAGCCGAACGGCCGTTAGGCTCTTGGTCGTGCGGAAGATATTGATCGCCAACCGTGGCGAGATCGCCGTCCGGGTCATCCGGGCCTGCAAAGACGCCGGCCTCACCAGCGTCGCCGTCTACGCCGACAGCGACCGGGACGCGCCGCACGCGCGCCTGGCCGACGAGGCCTACGCGCTCGACGGCGAGACCGCCGCCGACACCTACCTCCGGATCGACAAGCTGCTCGACGTCGCCGCACGCAGCGGAGCCGACGCGGTGCACCCGGGCTACGGATTCCTGTCCGAGAACGCCGAGTTCGCTTCCGCCGTACAGGAGAAGGGTTTGATCTGGATCGGTCCGTCGCCGCAGGCGATCCGCGATCTCGGTGACAAGGTCACCGCGCGGCACATCGCGCAGCGGGCCGGTGCGCCACTGGTGCCCGGCACATCCGAGCCGGTCGCGGACGCCACCGAGATCGTCGCGTTCGCGCAGGAACACGGCCTGCCGGTGGCGATCAAAGCCGCGTTCGGCGGCGGTGGCCGAGGGTTGAAGGTGGCCCGCACCATCGACGAGATCCCGGCCCTCTTCGAGAGCGCGACCCGGGAAGCAGTGGCCGCTTTCGGTCGTGGCGAGTGCTTCGTCGAGCGCTACCTGGACCGGCCGAGGCACGTCGAGGCGCAGGTCCTGGCCGACACGCACGGCAACGTCGTCGTGGTCGGCACCCGCGACTGCTCGCTGCAGCGCCGCCACCAGAAGCTGGTCGAGGAGGCGCCCGCGCCGTTCCTCAGCGCCGAGCAGCGGCAGAAGATCCACGAGAGCGCGAAGGCGATCTGCCGGGAGGCCGGCTACCACGGCGCCGGCACCGTCGAATACCTGGTCGGCCAGGACGGGACCATCTCGTTCCTCGAGGTCAACACCCGTCTCCAGGTGGAGCACCCGGTCAGCGAGGAAACCACCGGCATCGATCTGGTGCGCGAGCAGTTCCGGATCGCGGCGGGCGAGCCGCTGCCCTTCACCGAGGATCCGGCGCCGCGCGGGCACGCCATCGAATTCCGTGTCAACGGTGAGGACGCGGGCCGCAACTTCCTGCCCGCACCCGGCACGGTCACCGAGCTGACCTGGCCGTCCGGTCCGGGCGTGCGGGTCGACTCCGGCGTCGAGAAGGGCGGCGTGATCGGCGGCAACTTCGACTCGATGCTCGCGAAGATCATCGTGACCGGTGCGACCCGGGCCGAGGCGCTGGAGCGCTCCCGCCGGGTGCTGGACGAGACGGTCATCGAGGGCATCGCCACCGTGCTGCCGTTCCACCGCGCGGTCGTCCGCGACGAGGCGTTCACCGGCGAGCCGTTCACCGTGCACACCCGCTGGATCGAGACCGAGTGGGCGGGCGGCGTCGAGCCGTTCAGCGCCACCGCGGCGGCCGGCGGCGAGGCCGAGGAGCGCGAGACCGTCGTGGTCGAGGTGGGCGGGCGGCGCATCGAGGTGCGTCTTCCCAAGACCCTTTTCTCCGGTACGACCGGGAGCGTGCCCAAACGAGGATCCTCCCGTTCCCGTTCCCGGTCCGGGGCCGGTGCGGCCGCCACGGTCAGCGGCGGCGGACTGACCGCACCGATGCAGGGCACGATCGTCAAGGTCGCCGTGCAGAACGGTGACGAGGTCGCCGAGGGCGACACGATCGTGGTCGTCGAGGCGATGAAGATGGAGCAGCCGCTGCAGGCCCACAAGGCGGGAACCGTCGCCGGTCTCGCCGTCGAGGTCGGCGCCACCATCACGGCCGGCACGGTGATCTGCACCATCGACTGATCCGCTCCCCGGCCGGAGCGGGCGGAGCCGGACCGTGCGCCGGCTTGAGCTGGGCTGTGCGCCGGCTTGAGCTGGGCTGTGCGCCGGCTTGAGCTGGGCTGTGCGCCGGCTTGAGCCGGGCTGTGCGCGGGCTTGAGCCGGGCTGTGCGCCGGCTTGAGCCGGGCTGAGCAGGGGCGGGCCGCCGATACGGGACCTACCGGCGGCCCGCGACCGCGGCGCCGGGGACTCTTCAGGCCCCGGTGGCGCGGGCAGTCTCACGGTACGCCCGAGGGCCCGGCGCCACGAAAAGGAGGCGCGCGCGGGGGACCCGCGCCCGTAGCGTGTCCGGCATCACGGCGGTGACATCCCGGTCGGAGAGCATGCTGAACACAGCGCACTCTCAGCTACGCCCACGGACAATGCCGTGAGTCCCGAAGCGAGGTGACCCCACCGATGACCGAACTGCTGACCGTGCTGGCGACGCCCGCGTGGGCGTACCTGGCCCTGTTCGGATTCCTCGCGGTGGACGCCCTGGTGCCGGTCGTGCCGATCCAGGCCATCATGATCACTTCGGGTGCGCTCACCGTCTACGGCAATCTTGATCTGGCCATGGTCATTGCGGTAGGGGCCATCGGCATGTTCACCGGCGACACGATCGCCTTCGTGCTGGGCCGATCTACCGGAGCCCAGCTCAGCGCCCTGCGTGCCAGGTTCGCCCCGAAGAACGAGGACGGTGACCCGTCCAAGACCCGGCGCGCGGCGGAACGGTTCACCCGCGGTCTGCGCCGGCCCGGCCCGCTGGTGATGCTGCTCTGCCGGTTCGTGCCGGGCGGCCGGATGGCCTCCGGCTACCACGCCGGCCGCACCGGATATCCGGTCAAACTGTTCGTCGCCTACGACGGTCTGGCCTCACTCAGCTGGGCCTGTTACGGCGGGCTGGTCGGGCACCTGGGCGGCACCGCGATCACCCAATCCGCGTGGCGGCTGTTCGCCGTCGCGGCCGCCGCCGCAGTGATATTCGGCACAGCCGGTTGGATCCTGGCCCTCTTCGGCGGGAAATCCGCCGAAGAGGACGCGCAGAGCGAACCCGCTACTGAATCTCGTGCTGCATGAGCTGACGGGCCGCCTCGGCGATCGAGCCCGACAGCGACGGGTAGATCGTGATGGTGTGCGCCAGCTGGTCCACCGTCAGGTTGTTCTCGATCGCCATGGTGATCGGCAGGATCAGCTCGCTGGCCTTCGGCGCCACCACGACACCGCCGATGATCTGGCCGGTCGCCAGCCGGCAGAAGAGCTTGACGAACCCGTCCTGCAGGCCGGCCATCTTCGCCCGGGCGTTGCCGGTCAGCGGGAGCATCACCTGGCGGGCCGGCGTACGCCCGGAGTCCACCTCGTTCTGCGAGACACCGACGGTGGCCAGCTCCGGGTCGGTGAAGACGTTCGCCGAGACGGTCCGCAGCCGCAGCGGCGCCACCGCCTCACCCATGGCGTGCCAGATCGCGATCCGGCCCTGCATCGCGGCGACACTGGCGAGCGGCAGCACACCGGTGCAGTCACCGGCGGCGTAGATGCCCGGCACGTTGGTCCGCGAGACCCGGTCCACTGTCACGTAACCACCGTCGCCGACCGCCACGCCGTACTCAGCGAGGCCCAGGTCGCCGGTGTTCGGGATGGCGCCGACAGCGATCAGCGCGTGTGAGGCGTCGATCACCCGGCCGTCGGAGAGGGTGACCTGCACGCCGTCACCGGTGTTCACCACCGAGTTGCCGCGGGCCTGGCTGAGGATCGTCATGCCGCGGTCCCGGAAGACCCGCTCGATCGCCATCGCGGCGTCGGCGTCCTCGTGCGGCATGACCCGCTCCCGGCTGGAGACGAGGGTCACCTTCACGCCCATGGCGAGGTACGCGCTGGCGAACTCGGCACCCGTCACACCGGAGCCGATGACCACCAGGTGCTCGGGAAGCTCGGTCAGGTCGTACACCTGACGCCAGTCCAGAATCCGCTCACCGTCCGGACGGGCGGTCGGAAGCACCCGGGGGGTGGCTCCGGTAGCGATGAGGACCGTGGTGGCCTCCACCGCGTACTCAGGGCCGTCCTCGGGGGTGATGAGGACCTGGTGCGTGTGGCCGAGCCGGTCCTCGCCGAGCCGAGCCCGGCCGCGGACCACGTCCACCCCGGCCTTGACCAGCTTGGTCTGGATGTCACCCGACTGGGCCAGGGCGAGGCGCTTGACCCGCTCGTTCACCGCCACCGCGTCGACGCTCACACCCTCGAGACCCGCCGACCGGATGCCGAAGCCCTCGTTGTGGCGGTAACCGGTCATCACCTCGGAACTGGCGATGAAGGTTTTGGACGGAACACAGTCGGTCAGGACGCAGGCGCCCCCGGGACCGTCCGCCTCGACGAGCGTGACCTCCGCGCCGAGTTGAGCGGCCACGAGGGCGGCCTCGTACCCACCCGGCCCTCCACCGACGATGACAATCCGGCTCACGACTCAAGACCTCCAAAGAGAGCAACTGTGCCGACACGCACGTCTCATATTCTCACCACCGGCCGCTACGACTATCGTCGTCGCCGTGCGTCACTACGCCGCGTATGGCTCGAACCTGGATCCCGCCCGCATGCGGGCCTACTGTCCGCACTCGCCGATGATCGGCGTGGGGTGGATCGAAGGCTGGCGCCTCACCTTTGCCGGTGAGGGAGAAATGGGCTGGGAGGGAGCGGTCACCACGATTGTCGAATCACCCGGCGATCGGGTCTTCGTCTCCCTCTACGACGTGCATCCGTGGGATGCGTCACAGCTCGACGAGGTTGAGGGGGTGACAGCTGAGGCGTACCAGAAAGTCACCGTGCGTGTATCGACGCTTGACGGTGAAGTGTCCGCCTGGGTGTATGTCTTCACCGGCTACGAGGGGGGCATGCCGACCGCGTGGTACCTCTCGGAGATAGCCACCGCGGCGGAGAAGGCGGGCGCGCCCGACGACTACGTCGAGGAGCTGCGCCGGCGGCCCACCCGTGAAGAGCTTCCGGAGCTCTAGGGCCGTTAGCTGTGCCTCGTCGCTGTGCCTCGTCTCGGTGACGGGGCGCGGTGGAGCGCGTCCATGCCGGCCTTGTCCGTGTCGGCCCTGAAGTAGAGGCGTGCGGGCGTCGGCCGGGTCAGCCGAATCGACGCCCGCCCTCGCGGCGTGGCCCGGCCATCCGCCGGAGCAGGCCCTGGCCGGCCATCCGCCGGAGCAGGCCGTGGGTGGGTCAGCGCGTCAGGCGGTGGCTCAGCGATTCCAGCAGCCCGGCGAACTCCACCCGCTCGGCGCGATCCAGTGCCGCGTACGCCTGCCCCGCCAGCGAATTCGCCACCGCTTCCGCCCACATCAGGCGCCGGACCAGCGGCCCGGCAGGTGGGTAGGGCGGCTGCCACCCGAACGCCACGGCACCCGTCTCCCCGTCCGGGCCGGCGATGATCGCCTCGATCGGGGTCAGCCCACCGGCCCGCACCGCGATCACGTGCACCCCCTGCCGGTGCTCGTGCAGCAGGTGCAGCAGCACGGCCGCCCGCGCACCCGCACCCGGGTCCGGCACCGGCATCGCCCGCCACGCCGCGAACAGCGGCAGCCCCGCCGGGTCCACCGCGTCCGCCACCCGGCCGCCGAGCTCGAGCAGCCGGGCCAGCCGCGGGAAACCGCCGAGCTGCTCGGAACCCCAGGTGCAGAGCTCGTGCTGGTGCCAGGTGGCGACCTCGCCCGGTGCGGAGGTCTTCACCGTGGCCTCCCAGCCGTCGGTCACCGCTTCCGGCGCTATGAAGGCCAGGACGGCGGCGACCGTCTCGGGCCGGACCTCACCGAGCGCTCCGGCCCGTGCCGACACGTGATAGGCCCAGCCGGACAGACCCAGCAGGCGGGCACGGCGCAGCGTCTGCGGTGATTCCGCGAACGCGCCGATGATCGTGGCGAGTCCCGCTTTGGCGTTCGCTGCTGCCTGTTCCGGCGTCACCTGCCCGATTCTGCTCTCCTTGCGCGGTGAAAGAAAACGCTCGCCGGGCGTGACTGTCCGATTTACTCAGTCGGATTCCCCGGCTCCGCTCGGTCAGACTCCCGGCTCTGCCCAGTCCGGCTCCCGGCTCTGCCCAGCCCGGCTCCCGGCTCTGCCCAGTCCGGCTCCCGGCTCTGCTCAGCCGGACTCACCGGCGGCGAGATCATCGAGTGCGGCCTGTACGTCACCGACCTGCCGCCGGGCTGCCGCGGCCTCCCGTTCGGCGGTGCGCCGCGCCAGCTTGCGCCGGGCCACGTCGGCCACCGCCTCGGTACGCCGGCGCTCCAGCTCGGCCAGCTCGGCGTCGAGATCCTCCACCAGGTGACCGGCGTCCCGCTCGGCGGTCTCGGCCCGCACCAGCTGGTCGTCGGCCCGCCGCTCGGCCGCCATCGCGGTGGCCAGCTGACGGTCCAGCTCCCGGCGCTTGCGCTCGGACTCCCGGCGGCGGTGCTCCGACTCGCGGCGGCGCTGCTCAGCCGCTGCCCTGTCCTGCGCGGAACCCTTCCGCGGGCCGTCATCCTGATTCGAGTCATCGTCATCCGAGTCAACCTCGTCCGAGTTGTCCGCATCGGGAGAGGGCAGGACCGGGGAGTCGTCCGTGACCAGGCGCAGCCGTGGCCGCGGCACCTCGCCGAACCCCGCGTACGTCGCCGCCCGGATCAACCGCCCGGTCCGCACCTGCTCGGCGATCTCCGGCTCGGCCAGCGCCGCGGTGAGCGTCGCCTCCACCTCGGCCAGCGGCAGCCGCTCGGACGGCGCACCGGCCGCGACGGCGAGCTTGCGGGCGGCCACGACCATGGCCGACACGAACTGCCGCCGCTGCGTGGACAGCTCCCGCAGCTGGTCTCCGTGCAGGTCGCGCTGTGCGGCGCGGAGTGCGGTGGAGAGCTCGACCAGCTCCCCGATCAGCTCCGGTCGTTTGAGCGCGAGCAGGTTGACCACCCAGGCGGCCACTGTCGGCTTCTTCAGGGCGGCGAGCTGCTTGGCCGTCTCCCGGTCGCCGCCGCGCCGAGCCTCCTCGACGGCGGCCGCCCGGGTGGCCACGAAACCCTCCGGCGGTTCC
Organism: Actinoplanes sp. GCM10030250; assembly: GCF_042666575.1. Taxonomy (NCBI): domain Bacteria; kingdom Bacillati; phylum Actinomycetota; class Actinomycetes; order Micromonosporales; family Micromonosporaceae; genus Actinoplanes; species Actinoplanes sp. GCM10030250. The sequence continues at coordinate 312,035 of NZ_JBHTDO010000002.1, forward strand.
TCGTAGAGCCGCCGCACGATGCTGTCGGTCCTGCTCGGCACGTCAGTCGAGCACCGGGCCGTGCTGGTCCTCGGCGCCGGATCGGCTCTCCAGGTGCCTGCCGTGCTCAGGGGTGCCGAGCCCCCGTAGGCCGGAATGCGTGAACTTCGTGACGCGCACGGGACCCCTCCGCAGCTGAATCGTGACCGGTCATCTCGCAGTCTGCCGGAACCGGAACGTGTGTGCCGAACGTCCCACCGCTCAAATCCGCGAAGATCGGAGCGTCATGCATAAACGGGGAACCATCAAGCTGATCGCCGCCGCCCTGCTCACCGGAGCACTCCTGGCCGGGTGCGGCGCCGGTGCCGAGGACAACGCCGCCTCACAGGCAGCACCCGAACGGGCCACCGGCGGCGGCATGGCCGACCAGGGTGCTCCAGCCGAGGACAAAGCCGCGCCGGGCGCCGGTCAGGACGCCGGCCAGGGCGTCGATCAGGGCAAGAACGCCACCGCGCAGGCACCGGACCTCCGCGTCGACCAGCGTTCGATCATCTACACCGGCTCGATCACGGTCCGGGTCGACGACGTCACCGCCGCGGCCGCCCAGGCCACCGGCATCGCCTCGGCATCGGGCGGCTTCGTCGGCGCCGACGAGCGGCACACCGGCGCCACCTCGGACACCGCCAACCTCACCCTGCGGATCCCGGCCGCCAAGTTCAACTCCGTCGTCGACCAGCTCGCCAAGCTCGGCAAGGAGGAGCTCCGCGGTATCAACACCGAGGACGTCACCGAGGCGATCGTCGACCTGGACGCCCGGATCTCCGTGCAGAAGGCCCGCGTCGAGAGCGGCAAGCAGCTCCTCAGCAAAGCCGCCAACCTCGACGACCTGGTGATGCTCGAGCGCGAGGTGGCCACCCGCGAGTCGGACCTGGCCTCCCTGGAGGCGAAGAAACGCCGCCTCGCCGACCTGACCGCACTCTCCACGATCACCGTCGTCCTCCTCGACCCGGACGCCACCCAGGCCGCCGACCCCGACGACGAACCGCCCGGCTTCCTGGCCGGCCTCTCCGGCGGCTGGAACGCCCTGACCGCCTCCCTCGCCGTCCTGATGACCGTCCTCGGCGCCCTGCTCCCCTGGCTCATCGCCATCGGCCTCCCGGCCTGGGCCATCCTCTACGCCCTCCGCCGCTACCGCCGCCGCCAGCCCGCCGCCGACTCCTCCCCCCACCCCTTAACCCCCGCCGCCACCGCCGACTCGTCCCCCACCCCTTAACCCCGCCGCCAACGTTTGCCGCTCCACCCAACCGCTCTAAGCCCTGCCGCCTAAGCCCTGCCGCCTAAGCCCTGCCGCCTAAGCCCTGCCGCCTAAGCCCTGCCGCCTCAACCCTCTGCCGGGCGACGCGACCCAAGACGCCAGCCCACTCTCCCCACCAAAATGCCGACGTACGCCCGACGCAAAGCTCTCCACTGTCCACGCGACCACCTGCCCACTCCCGGCCGCAGCGCGCCCGCCGGGCGTGAGCGGGTGGTCGCCCTCACCCCAACCCCAACCCCACTCCCGCCCAGCCCAGCCCCCTGCATCGCCTCCCACACCCAGCCGACCCAACCAGCTGGCACTCAGCGGTGCCCCGAGCGCCGAAACCCCCCGCTGAGCGCCAGCCGACCCGGCCAGCTGGCACTCAGCGGTGCCCCAGGCGCCGAAAACCCCCGCTGAGCGCCAGCCGACCCCACCAGCTGGCACTCAGCGGTGCCCCGAGCGCCGAAAACCCCCGCTCACGCCCAGCTGACCCGGCCAGCTGGCGCTCAGCGGTGCCTCGGACGGCAGGAAGTACCGCTCACGTCCAGCTGGCCGTCGGCGAGGGGGGTGCGGCGGGGCAGGCGAAGAGGGCCTGCTGGCGACGAGAGGGGGCCGGCGGTGCGAGCAAGCGGCTGGCGGCGGGGAGGTGCGGCCAGCGGCGAGGAGGGCGGCCGGCGGCGAGGAGGGCGGCCAGCGGCGAGGAGGGCGGCCGGCGGCGAGGGGGGCGGCCGGCGGCGAGGGGGCGCGGCCGGCGGCGAGGGGGTGGGGAGCGGGAGGAGTGGGGTTGGGGTGAGGGTGAGCGACCGCTCACGCCCGGCGGGCGCGCTGCGGCCGGGAGTGGGCAGGTGGTCGCGTGGGCGGTGGAGAGCTTTGCGTCCGGCGTACGTCTGAAGTTGCAGTTGCCGTTGTGGTTGTGGTTTTAGAAAGCGCCCGTCGAGAGCGCCGCCAGCGCGGTGTGGACCAGGACCCGGACGCCGTAGCCGATGCTGCGTTCGTCGACGTCGAAGTCGCCCTGGTGGAGGTCGTGGCGTACGTCGGAGCCGGGCTGGGCGGTGCCGAGGCGGATCATCGCGCCGGGGACGTGTTCGAGGTAGAAGGAGAAGTCTTCGCCGCCCATGCTGAGTTCGGCTTCGACGACGCGTTCGGGGCCGAGGGCGGCGCCCGCCGCGCCGGCGATGACGGCTGAGGCCATGCGGTCGTTGATGACCGGTGGGACGCCGCGGGTGTAGGTGATGTCGGCTTCGGCGCCGGTTGCGGCGACCACGTCGCGGATCAGCTTGGTGATCAGCTCGGGGGCTTCGCGCCAGGCGTCGCGGTTGAGGATGCGGACGGTGCCGAGGACCTCGCCGGAGCCGGGGATGGCGTTGAACGCCTGGCCGGCGTGGACGGCGCCCCAGACGAGGGAGACGCCGGCGCGCGGGTCGACGCGGCGGTCGAGCAGGGACGGCACGTCGACGATGATCCGGCCGAGGGCGTGCACCAGGTCGGCGGTGAGGTGCGGGCGCGCGGTGTGGCCGCCGGGGCCGCTGAGCGCGACCTTGACGGTGTCGGCGGCGGCGGTGAACGGGCCGGAGCGCACGCCGACCAGGCCGGCGGGCAGCTGCGGGTAGCAGTGCAGCGCGTAGATCGCGGCGACGTCCTTGAGCGCGCCGGCGGCGATCACCTCGGGTGCGCCGGAGGGGATGGCCTCCTCGCCGGGCTGGAAGATCAGCCGGACCCGGCCGGGCAGCTCGCCCTGCTTGTCGAGCTGCGCCAGGGCCAGGGCCAGGCCGAGCACGATCGTGGTGTGCACGTCGTGGCCGCAGGCGTGGGCGAGGTTGTCGACGGTGCTGCGGTACGGCACGTCCTTGAGGTCCTGCAGCGGCAGCGCGTCGATGTCGGCCCGGAAGGCGATGACCCGGTCACCCTCGCCGATGTCGCAGACGACACCGTTGCCGCGGGGCAGCATGCGGGGCGTGAGGCCGGCGACGGTCAGCTCGCGAGCGATCAGAGCGGCGGTCTCGAACTCGGAGTGTGACGGCTCGGGGTGGGCGTGAATGTGCCGACGAATCGTTACCAGCTCGGCACCCCGCGCGGCGAGCCAGCGGTCGAGCTGGCCGGGCAGGGGATCGGCCCCGGGCGGCGGCCCGGGCCATGCCTTCTCGGCGCCCTCGGGCGCCGTCAGAGCTGCAGTCACGTCGACTTCCGTCTTCAATCTCGAGGTTTTGTCGGGTTTCGCAACGCGCGACAGCCTAATCCTATTTCGATTACGCTATGTAACGCTCGGGTTAAGATCCCGCCGAGCCCGCCGTGCGGTGTCGCGGCTGAGGTCAAACGGCCAAGGTCCGGCAGGCACACGGGTCGGGCGGGCACACGGGAGGTCGTCCCGGCCCGCCACCTCCTCAACTGGTAGTGGATCGCGGAGGTGACGCGACACACTACGAGTACGCTCCGCGGTTCAGAAGCGTTCGACCGGGCGGTGGACACCCCAGACGCCGCGCAACGTGTGGCAAACCTCCCCCACGGTCGCACGGAGCCGCAACGCCTCCTTCATCAACGGTAGGACGTTCACACTTCCGGCGGCGCCCTTCGCCAGATCTGCCAGTGCGGACTGCACGGCCGGGTCGTCGCGGCCGGCCCGGAGTTCAGCGAGCCGGCCCACCTGGGCAGCCTCGATCGCCGGGTCGACCCGGAGCGGCTCGTACTTCTCCTCGGACTCGGCGGCGAATCGGTTGACGCCGACGACCACCCGCTCCCCCGCGTCGATCTCGGTGGCGATCCGGTACGCGGACTGCTCGATCTCGCTCTTCTGGAAGCCCTGTTCGATCGCGTCGACCGCCGAGCCGTACTCGAAGACGCGGTCGATCAGCGCGGTCGCTTCCTTCTCCACCTCGTCGGTGAGCGCCTCCACCGCGTACGACCCGGCGAAGGGGTCGACGGTGCCGGTGAGGCCGCTCTCGTACGCGAGCACCTGCTGTGTCCGCAGGGCCAGCCGGGCGGACTTCTCCGTCGGCAGGGCGAGCGCCTCGTCGTACGCGTTGGTGTGCAGCGACTGCGTGCCGCCGGCGATGGCACCCAGCGCCTGGATCGCCACCCGGATGAGGTTGACCTCGGGCTGCTGGGCGGTGAGCTGCACGCCGGCCGTCTGGGTGTGGAACCGCAGCATCATCGACTTCGGGTTCTTCGCGCCGAAGTCGTCGCGCATGATCCGGGCCCACATCCGCCGCGCCGCGCGGAACTTGGCGATCTCCTCCAGCAGGGTGGTCCGCGCCACGAAGAAGAACGAGAGCCGGGGCGCGAAGTCGTCGACCTCGAGACCGGCGGCGATGGCGGCACGCACGTACTCGATGCCGTTGGCGAGGGTGAACGCGATCTCCTGCGCGGGCGACGCACCGGCCTCCGCCATGTGGTAGCCGGAGATCGAGATGGTGTTCCACTTGGGGATCTCGGTACGGCAGTAGGCGAACGTGTCGGCCACCAGCCGCAGCGACGGCTTGGGCGGGAAGATGTACGTACCGCGGGCGATGTACTCCTTCAGGATGTCGTTCTGGATCGTGCCCTGAAGGGCCGCACCGGGCACGCCCTGCTCCTCCGCGACCAGTTGGTAGAGCAGGAGCAGCACCGAGCCCGGCGCGTTGATCGTCATCGACGTGGAGACCTGGTCCAGCGGGATGTCGTGGAAGAGCCGCCGCATGTCGTCGATCGAGTCGATCGCCACACCGACCTTGCCGACCTCGCCGTGCGCGATCGGGTCGTCGGAGTCGTAGCCCATCTGGGTGGGCAGGTCGAACGCGACCGACAGGCCCATCGTCCCGGCGGCGAGCAGCTGGTGATAGCGGGCGTTGGACTCGGCGGCGGTGCCGAAGCCCGCGTACTGCCGCATGGTCCACGGGCGTTTCGTGTACATCGTCGGGTAGACGCCACGGGTGTACGGATATTCGCCGGGCTGATCCGCTCCGGTTTCCGCGGGCACGTCGCCGGGTCCGTAAACCGGCTTGATCTCAAACCCCGACTCTGCGTTCACACGGGTGATCCTAAGGCTCGTTCAAGCCGCCGACAGTGAGGGATTTGGCACCGTGAGTTCCGTCGGGTGCACCCTCGGCCACGTTCCCGCTACCCACTGTCGAAGTGTGATTAACACTCCGGCCGCGACTTTTGTTGTGAGGCCAACAGCGGGCAAGATAGCGGGGTTGGTCGACAGCCCCCTATACCCCCTCGGTGGCATCCTCAGTGACTCAGATTCCGACGTGGAGCGGCGGCAACAGCGCTCCCCCCAGCGGACGTGCAGCCCCGGGCACGCTCATCGGCGGGCGGTACACGCTGCGCGCTGCGGTCGGTCACGGCGGCATGGGCACGGTCTGGCGCGCGGCGGACACGCTGCTGCGCCGCGACGTGGCGATCAAAGAGGTCATCCTCCCGCCCGGCCTCGCGCCGAGTGACCGGGACTCGATGTATGAGCGGACCATGCGCGAGGCCCGCGCCGCCGCCGCCCTCCAGCACCCCGCCGTCGTCCAGGTCTACGACGTGGTCCACGAGAACGGCCGGCCATGGATCGTGATGGAGCTGCTGGACGCCCGCAGCCTCGCCGACATGGTGATCGAGGACGGCCCGGTCTCGCCGCGGGTGGTGGCCAAGATCGGCATCGCCCTGCTCGGCGCGCTCGAGGTGGCCCACGCGCACGGTGTGCTGCACCGCGACGTGAAGCCGGCGAACGTGCTGATCTGTCAGGACGGCCGGTGCGTGCTGACCGACTTCGGCGTCGCCCGGATGCCCACCGACGTGCAGCTGACCACGCCCGGCATGGTGCTCGGCTCGCCGCACTTCATCTCGCCGGAACGAGCGATGGGCCACGAGTTCGGCCCGCCGAGTGACCTCTTCTCGCTCGGCGTCACGCTCTACACCGCGATCGAGGGCCGCCCGCCGTTCGACAAGGGTGACCCGATCGAGACCATGCACGCGGTGGTCGAGGACCCGCCCGCCCCGGTGGTGCGGGCCGGCTCGCTGACCCCGGTGCTGATGGGCCTGCTGGAGAAGAACCCGGCGCAGCGGATGGACGTGCAGACCGCCCGGACCATGCTGCGCCAGCAGCTCGCCGGGCCGCTGGCCAGCAAGAGCCCGCCGCACATGATGACCGACCCCTACTCGGTGGTGTCCGGGCCGCGGCCGGTCAGCCCGGCACCGGCCGAGACCCAGCAGATCCCGCCGCAGCCGAGCGGCCAGATCGGCGGCCGGGCCATGCTCGCGCCCGGCGAGTCGCTCACCGACCACCTGGCCAAGCTGGAGCAGCAGAACGCGCCCGCTCCCGGACGGCGCCGTGCACCGGAACCGCCCGGCTCGGCGGCGTACCCGACCGGCACCCTGCCCGCGCACCAGATCCCCTCGGCGGACCCGACAAGCGTCATCCCGCCGCAGAACTCGTGGAACCCGGCCGGCCGGCCGGGCACGGTCGTGGCCAGCCCGGCGGCCAAGCGCCGCCAGGCGTTCGAGAACGTGACACGGACCGCCCGGGAGACCACCGGGAAGGCGGTCAGCACGTTCAAGTCGTGGCCGCGCAACAAGCAGATGATCTCCGCGGGCGCGGCCGGTGCGGTGGTGCTGATCCTGGTGCTGCTCGTCGCGCTCACCGGCGGCGAGGATCCGAAGACGCCGGAGCCGGTCGCCCAGCCCGAGTCGAGCGCACCGGCGGCCGCCGACTTCGAGACCCAGGACTACAAGGGCAGCGCCGCGGTCAGCGTCAAGGTCCCGGCCGGCTGGACCCGGACCGCCGGTGGCGTCTACGTCGACTACATCGACCCGGACAACAGCCTGCGCAAGGTCCGCGTCCTGGTGGAGAAGGGCAAGATCAGTCCCACCCGGTTCGTCTCCGAGACGGCGCCGGCCGGGCTGAAGAAGGCCAAGAGCTGCCCGGCGCCGTTCAAGTCGATCGCCACCGAGGAGGTGGAGGTCTCCGGCAACCCGGGCGCCCAGCTCGAGTACACGTGCGGCAGCGGCGACGACATGCGGCACGGCATCTGGCGGATGACCACGGTCAACAACAAGATGTACTCGTTCTTCCTCTCCACCCCGGACGGCGAGTTCGAGGAGAGCCGGAAGTACTTCGACGCGATGGCGAACAGCTTCCAGCTGAAGCTGTGAGTGGCCCTGTGCTATCAATCCCTGATGGCACCCGACGTTGACATCGACCTTGAGGCCCGGGCCGAGGCCTGGCTCGCCGACGATCCCGATCCGGCGAGCCGGGCCGAGCTGCGCGAGCTGATCGACGGCCTGCCGGGCACCGCGGCCGAGCTGCGGGACCGGTTCGCCGGCCCGCTCACCTTCGGCACCGCGGGGCTGCGCGGCCGGCTCCGCGCCGGGCCCAACGGCATGAACCTCGCGGTGGTCACCCAGGCGGCGGCCGGTCTGGTCGCCTGGCTCGGCGCGCAGGGCGGGCACGGCCCGCTGGTCATCGGGTACGACGCACGGCACGGTTCCCGCGAGTTCGCCGAGCAGACCGCCCGGGTCGCCACCGGCGCCGGCCGCCCGGCCCTGCTGATGCCGGGCACGCTGCCGACACCCGTCCTGGCCTATGCGGTGCGTGCCCTCGACGCGGTCGCCGGTGTGATGGTCACCGCCAGCCACAACCCGCCCCAGGACAACGGCTACAAGGTCTACCTGGGCCGGCAGCTGGGCGGGCCGGCCGGTGACGGTGCGCAGATCGTGCCGCCGGCGGACACCGGCATCGAGGCCGCGATCCGGGCGGCGGGCAGCCTGGCGGCGGTACCGCTGGGCGATCCCGGCACGCTTCTGGACGAGAAGATCGTCGAGGGGTACGTCCGAAGTGCGGCCGCCGTCCTGTCGGAGGGCAGTTCCCGCGCCCTGAGCGTCGCGTACACGCCGTTGCACGGTGTCGGTGGGTACACGGTGGCCGCCGCGTTCGCCGCGGCCGGATTCGGCGTACCGGCGATGGTGGCGGAGCAGGCAGAGCCGGACCCCGAGTTCCCGACCGTGGCGTTCCCCAACCCGGAGGAGCCCGGCGCCATGGACCTGCTGCTGGCTCTCGCCGAGGCGAGCGGTGCCGATCTGGCCATCGCCAACGACCCGGACGCGGACCGGTGCGCGGTGGCGATCCCCGGGCCGGGCGGCACGTGGCGCCCGCTGCGTGGTGACGAGCTCGGCGTGCTGCTCGCCGATCACCTGATCCGGCGCGGCACCCCCGGCACGTACGCCACCACGATCGTCTCGTCGTCGCTGCTGGGCCGCCTCTGCGCCGCCCGTGGCGTGCCGTACGCGGAAACCCTCACCGGCTTCAAGTGGATCGTCCGGGCCGCGGCGGACCTGGCGTTCGGCTACGAGGAGGCGCTCGGTTACTGCGTCGCCCCGGCGCTGGTCCGCGACAAGGACGGCATCACCGCCGCGCTGACCGTCGCCGAGCTCGCCGCCGGATTGAAGGCCGAGGGCCGCACGCTCGGCGACCGCCTCGACGAGCTGGCGATCGAGTTCGGTGTGCACGCCACCGATCAGCTGTCGGTACGGGTCGACGACCTCGCCGAGATCGGCCGGGCGATGACCCTGGCCCGGCGGAACCCGCCACCGGCCCTGCTCGGCGCACCGGTGACCGAGGTGGCCGACCTGCTGCCGGACAACGACGTGCTCACGTTCCGCACCGCCGGTACCCGCGTGGTGATCCGGCCGTCCGGAACGGAACCGAAGCTCAAGGCGTACCTCGAAGTGGTCGAACCGGTCACTCAGGGTGACCTCGACGCGGCCCGGAATCGCGCGGCGGCCGGCCTGTCCGCCCTGCGCGGCGAGATAGCGGCAGTGCTGGGCGTCTGAGGGGGAGAGCGGCAGTGCTGGGCGTCTGAGGAGGGAGAGCGGCAGCAACCGCTCTCCCGTCACCGTCAGATCGGCTTCGGCGTGCCCAGCGCGGCCTGGATCGCCTTGCCCAGAGTGGCCACCACCAGCGCGACGCTCGGCCGCACGATGGAGTCCTCCAGGCTGACGTCGCCGACGAAGCCGGCGTTGCTGGCGATCTCCTGCAGCCGCTCGTGCGCCCGGTCGGTCTCCTCCGGCGGCAGCTTCAGCGCCGGCTCCATCCGGGCCGCCACCAGCAGCGTGGCGAGCGCGGCCGTGCGCTCGTCCGGCATCGTGGTGCCGATGAGCGCGGCCGCCAGCCGCTGCCGGATCTCGGCCTCGTAGGCGTGGTCGGTGGTCGGGTAGCGGTGCACGTGGATGACGCCCAGCTGGGTCTCGTCCACGTCCTGCACCACGCCACGGGCGCACAGATCGTCCAGCACCCGGATGCGCAGGCGGTGCCTCAGCCGCTGCAGCCACTGCGCCGGGGTGTGTGGCTCGTCCGCCGCCACCTTCTCCAGGACAGCGTCGGCCACCGGGTCGCCGAGCGGTGTGGCGTCGACCACCTTCAGGTAGCCGTCAGCCGCATAGGCGACCCGGTTCGCCAGCGCCAGGTCGATCAGCACGGCCGCGGCCATGCCCAGGTCGAGCCCGATGCGGGAACCGGTCGCCTTACCGGTCTGGTCGTCATACGCGAGGAGGAGAAGTTCCTCGGCGAGCGGGATGGGGGTCATATCTCGCAACGATAGTGCTCCCGGTCACTCATGCAGATCCGCAGGTCGGTCACTTCCGGTTGACACCCAGCGACTCCGGCCAGGCCCCACCGTCGAAGACGTTGTTCCAGCTGTCACTGATGTGCCCGACATCGATGGCCCACCGCCCCATCCGGGACAGCCAGGCGCTCACCAGCGTGCCGGCCGGGCCGAGCGAGAGCAGGTACAACTTGCCCGGATCCTCGTCCTCGAGAACCTTCATCAGGCGGGGCAGGTCGGCGTACGCGTTGACCGGCGTCGAATAGACGTACGAGGTGCTCTTGACGTTGTCGAAGAGCTGCGGCGTCAGGCTGAACCGGGAGTTCTCACCGGTGATGATGCAGATGTCCTGGTCCTCCCAGACCTGACGCCACATGTCGGCGCCGCGCTGGCCCATCTGCTGGAAGAAGATCGGCCGGGAGACGTGGCTGTTGCCGTACTTCATGTCGGTACGCAGCAGCGGCCGCACCTCGTGCCAGATGTCCACCCAGACACCCGACCAGTGCAGGTTCCGGTACGGGTACGGGAACCCGAGCATCAGCCGGTCCTGCTCGAACCCCTCGAAACGCAGCACCTCACGCAGCGCCGAGGCGAGACCCGGCGACCACGGCTGGAACTTCAGGTTGAAGTCCGAGCGCAGCATCGTCTTGAACTCGCCGTCGCCGAAGCGGGCGAAGCTCACCCGGTCCTTGATGATCCGCTGGAGGGTGTCCTCGAAGGTCAGCTGGTGCTCGCCGGTGAAAGCCGTCACCTCGGTGATGACGTCCTTGGTGAGCAGGGTCCGGAAGACCTCGAGGTACTTGCGCTGCTCCTGAAGCTCCCAGCGGATGTCACTGAGAATCTTGCGATCCTCGGTCTGCCGCTTGCGCTCCTCGGTCTTGCGCTTCTCCGCGGCCTTGCGCTTCTCCTCGGCGGCCTTTAGCTCAGCCTCGGACTTGAAGACCTCACGAAACACTGCTCGTCCCTAGCGATAGTCGATGGAGTTAACGATTGGTGCGGCCGGCCTCGAGCATCGCGTCGGCGAGCCGCGCGGCGGCGTGACCGTCGTCGAGGTCGCTGGCCCGTTCGGTGAAAGCCTTGTACTGGGTGGCGTACTGCTCACGGACCTGGTCAGCGTCCCGGATCGCGTCGATGACCTCGCCGGAGGTGGCGAGCAGCGGGCCCGGCGCCTCCGCCTCGAAATCGAAGTAGAAGCCGCGCAGGTTGTCCCGGTAGTTCTCCAGGTCGTACGTGAAGAACACCATCGGCCGGCCGGTGCTGGCGAAGTCGAACATCACCGAGGAGTAGTCGGTGATCAGGACGTCGGTGATCGCCAGCAGATCGGCCATGTCCGGGTAGGTCGACACGTCGTAGACGAACCCGTTGCCGGCGCCGCGGATCTCGTCGACGACGTTCGGGTGGCGGCGGATGAGCAGCACGTGGTCGTCACCGAGCCGCTCGCGGGCCGCCTCCAGGTCCAGCATCATCGTGATCTTGTACTGCCCGCCGGCGTAGAACTCGTCGTCACGCCAGGTCGGCGCGTAGAGCACGACCTTCTTGCCGTCCGGCAGGCCGATCCGGCCGCGGACGTCGGCGACGATCGCGTCCCGCTCGGCGCCCTCGGCGAAGAGGACGTCGTTACGCGGGTAGCCGATCTCCAGCATCTCGCCCTTGTAGCGGAACGCCCGCCGCAGGATCGGGGTGCTGAACCTGTTCGGCGAGACCAGGTGACTCCAGTTCTGCGCCTCCGCCTCGAGCTTCTCGAAGTACTGCTTGTCGGCGAACTGGAGGTCCTCGATGTCGAAGCCGATCCGCTTGAGCGGGGTGCCGTGCCAGGTCTGGATGACGACCTGACCGGGGCGGCGCTCGAACCAGCCGGGTAGGTGCTGGTTGGTGACGATGTAGCGGCTGGTGGCCAGGGCCTCGTACCACTCGTGGCGCCAGAGCGCGACCGCCTTGGCACTCTCCGGCACCGCGGCCTGGCCGTCGGTGATCACCCAGAGGTGGCCCAGCGGCAGGCCCCGGGCCACCAGCTCCTCGTGCACGGCGCGGGGGCTGTCCGAATACTGCCGTCCGGTGAAGCTGTTGTAGAGCACCACGTCACGCAGCGGTGTCTTGCGCATCCGCGGGTAGAACTCGGTACGGCTGCGGTGGCCGTTCGCCTTGCCGCGCTCCTCGTCGGTCAGCGCGGTCCGGACCCGGACGACGGCGCGCTGGTCGGTGAGCCACTCCAGCGTGACCCGCTGCGGGTCGGCCGGGTGCGGCAGCGGCAGTGTCTCCAGGCCGCTCGCGGAGAGCGGTAGCGGCCGGATCGGGCCGTCACCGAGCCGGTAGAAGATGTTCCAGGTGCCGGCGCGCAGCCGGACGTCCCAGCCGAAGCTCGGCACCCGCAGCGGGTCGACGTCGATGGTCCAGCTGTCGCCGTCGATCTCCACCGGGAAGGTACGGGTCTCCCGGGCGTTCGATATCCGGGCCACCACCCGCATCTCGCTCCAGTCGCCGTCCGGCGGCAGGGTGCCGGACAGCCGGAACCCGAAGCTGCCGGAGGTGATGCCGGTGATCGACGGTCCCTGCGGCAGCGCCGTCAGCACCGGGTGGCCCTTGAAGTCCGGCAGCAGGCTGATCATCCGGCCGTCCAGGTGGAGCGGCGACCAGGAGAACGACTCGTGCACGGCGAGACGGATCGGCGCGCTGTGCTCGTCGCCCGGCGCCAGCTCCACGTCCCAGCGCTCGCCCGGCTCGCCCGGCAGCAGCTGCGGGTATTCCGCGCCCGGCTCGCGCAGGTGGCTGACCGGCACCCGGAAGACGAACTCGTCGTCCCGGATGTCGACCGGGTAGCTGCGCCAGACGATCCCCGACGTCCGCGACAGCCGGGCGGTGGCCGGCCGGCGGTTCGCGCCGGTCACCTCACCGCGGATCTCCAGGGTGTCGCCGGTCAGGGCGCCACCGGTGATCCGGGCGCCGACGTGCTCGACGTAGAGCTGGAACTTGCCGTTGGTGACCACCGGGGTGACCCGGACGTCCTTGTCCACATACATGCTGGTCAGCCGGATCGGGTTGGCGTGCTCGCCGACCGTCAGCGGACCCTTGCTCTTCTGCGCCACCCCGAGGACGCCGACGACGACGGTCCAGATGCCGTCGTGCCACTGGCCGTCCTCGCCGCGCAGCGCCTGCACGTCGATCTCGGCCTCGAAGCCGGACCAGTCGTACGAGATGGTCGGGCTGCCGTGCACGGCGGTGGCGTCGATGCACTTGTGGTTGACCAGCGGCTGCCGCCGGGTCCGGCGGCCCTCCTCGTCACGCAGCCACAGCAGCCGGGTCGTCGACCAGGCGTGCGCCGCGCCCTGACCGGGGATGAACGCGTGCCCGCGCAGGCAGAGCTTGTCGCCGCGCCACTGCGCGTCGTGCAGCCGGGTCCGCGGGCGGGGGATGCCGGCCAGGAACAGCGTCCGAGGCACGTTCGGCAGGCGCTCCTCGAGGAACATCAGCTTGTGATAGCGCCGCAGGCCCTTGCGGACGATGCGGTGCCGCGCCCGGACCGTCGGGATCATCTCGAGCAGCTCGGCCAGCATCCGGTTGCGGACCAGGCGCCACAGCACCCGCTGCGCGGCCGGCAGCTCGTCATAGACCCGAGCGTCGACGTTGTCCAGGTAGCGGTTGCAGCCGTCCAGGAAGATCTTGCGGTACTCGTCGTTGACCTTGGGCAGCTCCCGCATGAAGATCATGAGGTCGCCCTGGAGCACCGAGCTGTCGTAGATCCGCTTGATCTTGTGCTGCTTGTGTTTCGCCAGGAACCTGCTGACCTGCTCCACACCGGCGAGCCGGTCCACGAACCCGCGGACCTCGTCACGCCGCTGGGTGATCGACTTGTCCTGGCCCTCGCGCTCACGCCAGTAATAGACCGGCACGTCGAGCACGTCCACCGTCTTGGCCAGCACGTGCGCCGGGACGATGACCGGGGTGTCCTCGTAGAGCACGCCCTCCGGGAAGGCCAGCTTGTGCTTGTCCCAGAACGAGCGGCGGAAGACCTTGTTCCACGCGGTCCGGTCGTCCATCAGCGACGACTGCTTGCTCACGTGGGTGCGCAGCGCCGTCGTCGCGAACGCCGCCCGGTGCAGGCCGGACTGGTGCACACCACGGCTGGTCAGCCGCATGACGTTGCCGGAGGCGAAATCGGAGCCGGTCTCGGTGATCGAGGCGATCAGCAGCTCGGTCGCGGCCGGCGGAATGACGTCGTCGCTGTCGACGAACATCAGGAACTCACCGGTGGAATGCTCCACACCGGTGTTGCGCGCCGCGCCCAGACCCGCGTTGGCCTTGGTCACCAACTTGAACCGAGAGTCACGCTCCGCGAACGCCGCGGCCATCGCGCCGCTCTCGTCGGTCGACCCGTCGTCGACCATGATCACTTCAAGGGAGGTGTAGTACTGAGCGGCGATCGACTCGAGGCACTCATCCAGATATGGCGCCACGTTGTAGATCGGCACAACGACGCTCAGCACGGAATCCATCCCGTGACCCTCCTGTTTCAATGCCCGGGACCGACGACTGGCGCGGGGGTGCTCCGGCGCAACCTGTGCGCGCCGGTTGTTCGGCGAACGTTAGCAGACCAGCAAACGGTGACGTGAGGACTGTTCATCACCCTATGTCACCCCTGCAGGGCTTATGTCACCCTCGTCATGGTCTATGGTTGGCTCGGTGCAAGCCATTGTCGCCACGCTGGGCTACGTTTTCTCCCCCGATCGTCGCAACATCCTGATGATCCGCAGAGACACCCGCCCGGACGACATCCACTACGGCTACTACAACGGCCTCGGCGGCAAACTCGAACCCGGCGAAGACGTCGTCACCGGCATCCGCCGCGAGATCCACGAAGAGGCCGGCCTCGACTGCACCACCGTCGACCTCGCCGGCACCATCTCCTGGCCCGGCTTCGGCCGCAACGGCGAGAATTGGCTCGGCTTCCTCTTCCGCGTCACCGGGTGGACCGGCACGCCCCACTCCGGCAACGACGAGGGCTCCCTGCACTGGGTCCCGATCTCCGAGGTCCTGGCCGGCCGCGTGCCGATGTGGGAGTCCGACCGGCACTTCCTTCCCCTGGTCTTCGCCGAGAACCCCGCCGTCTTCCACGGCGTCATGCCCTTCGCCGCCGGTCGAGCGTTGTCCTGGGCCTACACCACAACCTGAGGTCAAACCCTTCCAACCGCAGATGTACGACCCAAGCGTCCCCAAAACCGGCTACACCGCCCCGAACTACACCGCGACCCACCGACAGCTCCAGGCCGTAGCGCGCCCGCCCGGCCACCTGCCCACTCCAGGCCGACGGCCCCGCCCAGCCGGACCCCCGCCACTCCCCGCCCAGCCGGCCGCCCCCCTCCGCCCAGCCGGGCCACCGCCGCACCCCGCCCACCCCCGGCGATCTTGTGGACTTTTGCAGCAACGGTGCACCCGAAGTCCTCAACGTCGCCAGACTGGCATACCCCGCGCCGGCCACGCCCGCCCCGGGCAAGCCCCACGCGCTGCCCACCCGCCATCGCCGCGACCTTGTGGACTTGCACAGCAACGGTGCACCCGAAGTCCCCAACATCGCCGCGCGGGCGGCGACCGGCAGCGCGGGCCGCGACCGGCAGCGCGGGCCGCGACCGGCAGCGCGGGCCGCGACCGGCAGCGCGGGGGAGAGCGGCAGCGCGGGGGAGAGCGGCAGCGCGGGGGAGAGCGGATGCCGGCGTCAGAAGCGGCGCATGCCGCCGAACTGGCGGTCGCCGGCGTCACCGAGGCCCGGCACGATGTACGCCTTCTCGTTCAGCCCCTGGTCGATCGAGGCAGTCACCAGCCGCAACGGCAACCCGGACGCCGCCAGCCGCTCGATCCCCTCAGGAGCGGCCAGCACGCAGCAGATGATGATGTCGGTGCATCCCCGGTCGGCCAGGAGCTTGCAGCAGTGCAGCAGTGAGCCACCCGTAGCCAGCATCGGGTCGAGCACCAGCACGGGTTGATCAGCAAGATCCGCCGGCAGCGACTCCATGTAGGCCCGCGGCTCGTAGGTCTTCTCATCCCGGGCCAGCCCGACGAAGCCCATCGACGACTCCGGCAGCAGCCCGAGGGCGGCATCCGCCATGCCGAGCCCCGCGCGCAACACCGGGACGATGAGCGGCGGGTTGGCCAGGCGGGTGCCCTCGGTGGGCGCGACGGGCGTCTCGATGGGGTAGGTCTCGACGGCGAAGAGGCGGGCCGCCTCGTAGACGACCATGGTGGTGAGCTCGTGCAGCGAGGCACGGAAGACGCCGGAGTCGGTGTCGGTGCGGCGCATAGCGGTGAGCCGGGTCTGGGCCAGCGGGTGATCTACGACAAGGACGTCCACGCGCTCAACCTACCGGTCAACCAAGATCAACTGGCAACGGCCCGCGTAGAATCGTTCTCATGACTGTGACAGCAGCCACAGAGCTGTCCGATCTCCGCTCTTTCCTGCACGGATTGCCCGGGGTCGACAAGGTTGGCGTCGAGGCGAGGGCGGCTGCTCTCGCCACCCGATCGGTGAAGACGACCGCCAAAGCGCACGCGATCGACCTGGCCATCCGCATGATCGATCTGACCACGCTCGAGGGCGCGGACACGCCGGGCAAGGTGCGCGCACTCTGCGCCAAGGCGGTGCGGCCGGATCCGGCCGACCCGAGTTGCCCGCACGTCGGGGCGATCTGCGTCTACCCGGCAATGGTCCCGATCGCCGCGGCAGCGCTGGCCGGCTCCTACGCCCATGATTCGGCCTCGGCGCCGGCAGAGGGCACTCCGGGCCGCGTGAAGGGTGGGGTCCACCTGGCGAGCGTCGCGACGGCCTTCCCGGCCGGGCAGGCGCCGCTGGAGGTGAAGCTGGCCGACACGCGCAGCGCCGTCGACGCCGGCGCCGACGAGATCGACATGGTGATCAGCCGGGGCGCGTTCCTGGCCGGCGACTACCGCAAGGTGTTCGACGAGATCGTCGCGATCAAGGAGGCCTGTGGTGGCGCCCATCTCAAGGTCATCCTGGAGACCGGTGAGCTAGCCACCTACGACAACGTGCGCCGCGCCTCCTGGCTGGCCATGCTCGCCGGTGCGGACTTCATCAAGACCTCCACCGGCAAGGTCGCGGTGAACGCGACGCTCCCGATCACCCTGGTCATGCTCGAGGCCGTCCGGGACTTCCGGGACCGGCACGGACGGCAGGTGGGCGTGAAGCCGGCCGGCGGGATCAAGACCACCAAGGATGCGATCAAGTATCTGGTGATGATCAACGAGACGGTCGGCGACGACTGGCTCGATCCGGCCTGGTTCCGGTTCGGCGCCTCCTCGCTGCTCAACGATCTGCTCATGCAGCGCACCAAGCTCACCACCGGCCACTACGCCGGCCCGGACTACTTCACCCTGGACTGAGGGGCCATGTTCGAGTACGCACCGGCACCGGAATCCCGCTCCGTAGTAGAGATAGCCTCCTCCTACGGCCTCTTCATCGACGGCTCGTTCGAACCGGCCAAGGACGGCAACGTCTTCAAGACGGTGAACCCGGCCTCCGAGGAGGTCCTCGCCGAGGTCGCCTCGGCCGGCGCGGAGGACGTCGACCGGGCGGTGGCCGCCGCCCGCCGGGCCTTCGTGTCCTGGTCGTCGCTGCCCGGCGCCGAGCGCGCCAAGTACCTGTTCCGGATCGCCCGGATCATCCAGGAGCGCTCCCGGGAACTGGCCGTGCTGGAGTCCCTGGACAACGGCAAGCCGATCAAGGAGTCGCGCGACGTCGACCTTCCGCTCGTCGCGGCACACTTCTTCTACTACGCGGGCTGGGCCGACAAGCTGGCGTATGCGGGGTTCGGCCCCGATCCGCGTCCGCTGGGCGTCGCCGGTCAGGTCATCCCGTGGAACTTCCCGCTGCTGATGCTGGCGTGGAAGATCGCCCCGGCGCTGGCCACCGGCAACACCGTGGTGCTCAAGCCGGCCGAGACGACCCCGCTCTCGGCGCTCTTCTTCGCCGACGTCTGCCGCCAGGCCGAGTTGCCGGCCGGTGTGGTGAACATCGTGACCGGCGCCGGCGACACCGGCGCCTACCTCGTGCAGCACCCCAACGTGAACAAGGTGGCCTTCACCGGCTCGACCGACGTGGGCCGTGAGATCGCCCGCTCGGTCGCCGGCACCGGTAAACGGCTGACCCTGGAACTCGGCGGCAAGGCGGCGAACATCGTGTTCGACGACGCCCCGATCGACCAGGCGGTCGAGGGCATCGTGAACGGCATCTTCTTCAACCAGGGTCACGTCTGCTGTGCGGGTTCGCGGCTGCTGGTGCAGGAGTCGATCGCCGAGGAGCTGCTCACCTCGTTGAAGCGCCGGATGTCGACGCTGCGGGTCGGTGACCCGCTGGACAAGAACACCGACGTGGGTGCCATCAATTCGGCGGCACAGTTGGCGCGTATTACTGAATTGTCGGAAATCGGGGCGACGGAGGGCGCGGAACGCTGGTCGCCGGCCTGCGAGTTGCCCGACCGCGGCTTCTGGTTCGCCCCGACGATCTTCACCGGAGTGACCCAGGCCCACCGGATCGCCCGGGAGGAGATCTTCGGACCGGTCCTCTCGGTGTTGACCTTCCGGACTCCGGCCGAGGCCGTCGAGAAGGCCAACAACACACCGTACGGACTCTCGGCCGGCATCTGGTCGGAGAAGGGCTCGCGGATCCTGGCGGTGGCCGACAAGCTCCGGGCCGGCGTGGTGTGGGCCAACACGTTCAACAAGTTCGACCCGGCGTCGCCGTTCGGCGGCTACAAGGAGTCCGGTTACGGCCGCGAGGGTGGCCGGCACGGCCTGGAGGCGTACCTTGCCTAAGTCATCTGCTTCCCCCGCCGCTACCCGGCTCTCCGTGCGGAAGACCTACAAGCTCTACATCGGGGGCAAGTTCCCGCGCAGCGAGTCAGGACGGACCTCGGTGGTGAACGGCGACAACGTGGCCCTCGCCTCTCGCAAGGACGCCCGGGACGCGGTGCTGGCGGCCCGCGCCGCCCAGCCGAAATGGGCCGGCGCCACGGCGTACAACCGGGGGCAGGTGCTCTACCGGGTCGCCGAGATGCTGGAGGCCCGGCGCGCCGAGTTCAAGGCCCTGGGGGTCGCGGGCAGTGAGGTGGACGCCGCGATCGACCGCTGGGTCTGGTACGCGGGGTGGTCAGACAAGATCGCCCAGGTCGCCGGCGGCGCCAACCCGGTGGCCGGGCCGTTCTTCAACATCTCGGCACCGGAGCCCACAGGTGTCGTCGCCGTGGTCGCGCCCGGTTCCCTGCTCGGCCTGGTCAGCGTCATCGCGCCGGCCGTGGTGACCGGCAACACCGTCGTTGTCCTCGCGGCCGGCCCACAGGTCGCGATCACGCTGGCCGAGGTCCTGGCCACCTCCGACGTGCCGGGCGGCGTGGTGAACATCCTCACCGGCCGGTACGCGGAGACGGCTCCCTGGCTGGCCTCGCACGCCGACGTCAATGCCCTGGACCTGACCGGCGTCGAGCACCCCGACCTGGCCGCCGAGCTGGAACGGGCCGCCGCCGGAACCCTCAAGCGGGTAGTCCGGCCGGTGACCGGCGGCACCGATTTCACCGCCGACCCCGGACTGCGCCCGATGACCGCGCTCCTCGAGACGAAAACGGTGTGGCACCCGAAGGGCTACTGAGATTTCCCGGAGCGGGAGGCTCCGACACCGGGGACGGGGCGTTTGTCACCCAGAGTTGCCGACTAGGGTGTGTGCCCAGAGTCACCCGTCCCGCCACCCCCAGATCACCCGGAGGTCAACCGTGACCAGCCAGTCCGACGAGCCCGAGGCGTCCGCGCCGGTGGCCGAGAAGTCCTCGACCGATGGCGGTTCCGGACGGGACCTCTGGGAGAGCGTCCGCATCCGGCCGGTGGAGATGGCTCTGCCCGGCGGTGTGGGCCTGACTCTGCGGGCGTACCGGAAGGCTTCGGAGCTGACGCCGACCGAGATCGAGGTCGACGAGGACGACCCGTTCGAGAACCGCAAGCGCGCCGCTGCCGTCGACGACGAGGAAGAGGTCATCGTCGACGACGAGTTCCAGGCGCTGCTCGCCGAGGGCGACGCGGACGAGAAGGGCACCGAACGGGCGGACGGCGAGCCCGACCCGGCCGACTTCGAGGACGGACCGGAGGAGTCCTCGTCCCAGGCGGATGACGAGGAAGTACCCATGTTCCTCAGCCACAAGGGCCGGCTGCTCGCCTTCAAGAGCGCCGAGTCGCTGGTCTCCTTCCTTCGTTCGGGTGCTCCCCACGATCTCGCACAATTGGACACCTGGGGCACCGTTGCGGAGCGGGTACAGTCGAGCGACATCGACCCGCTGCCGGATGATCGCTACGAGCTTGACCTCGTGGTGGAGAACCTGCGTGGCGGGCACGACACGTGGGATCTGCCCCTGCTCATCGCCGCCGGTGAAGTGGCCCGAGACCTGGGTTATGCACTTCGTATCAAGCCGGTGATCCTGGCACTGTCGCCCGGCTCGCCACTCGACGACCTGGACGAGTCCCTCCGATCCGCTGAGAATGGCGGAATGGGTGGATTCTTCGGTCGTCGGCGACTGAAGAAAATCGGGGCGCAGCAGGCGAGTCTGGGCTGGCGCTCCGTCATCGGCAAGATCTCTGCCGCTGTGGACTGGCGTGACTGACCGATTACCAGGGAACATCAGTCCTTGGCCACAGAGAAGCAGCAGTCCCGGGGAGGAGGACGACGCCGTGGCGCTCGTGCGCGTGTACTGCGGTCTGGCGTCGGCTGATGATTCGGTGCGTTCGGCTTCGGCCGCGCCGCTGACCATCGCCGTGGTGGACGACGCAGGCCGGTTGCTCGGCGTCCATGAGATCAGCGACGACCCTGCCGGTTACGCCAAGCTGGGTGCGCTGCTCGTGGAACGGACGACGGGCTTCAGCGACGCGGCGGTCGCCGCCGACAGCGACGATCACGTCGTCACCTCGCTGCTGACAGCGGCCGGCCGGCCGCTGGTGGTGGTCGACGACGACGACGCGGACGACTTCGCCGAGCGGTTCTCCGACGACGAGTCGCCCGAGGAGATCCAGGCGCCCGCCGCCGCCCGCCGCGCGGTCGGCCTGGCCCGGGCGCTGCAGGCCGGCGCCATCGCCGCGGTGAACCTTGCCACCCCCCGGGACCTGGTCAGCTACAAGCCGGTCCTGGCCGCGCACGTCGCGATGCTGAACGGCCGGCACTCGGCTGCCGCCTCCCTGCGCGAGGTGCTGCGCGAGCTCTACCCGGCCGCTCTCCGGGCCTATCCGGATCCGGCGCACCACCTGGCCCTCGCCGTTCTCGACGCGGTCCCCGAGCCCGGCCGCCTGACCGGCCGCGGTGACCCGGGCGAGACCGCCCGCGAGGTCGCCGCCGAGCTGGCCCGGGCCGGCGCCGGCTCCCACGAGCAGGTCATTGCCGCTGTCACCGCCCTGCAGGTGGCGATCAGCGAGTCGCCGCGGCGGGGCGGGGTCAACAAGTCGCTGGCCCCCGCGGCCGCCGAGGCGGTCCGCCAGTCGATCGCGGCCGTCCGTTCCTGCGACGCCGCCTGTACCGCGCTCGTCGGAACTCTCAGCGCCCGGGCGATGCCGCAGACCAGCAATCCGAACGTGGGCCGTCGTGCCGCGCGCCGGGCCGCCGACCCGGTGCTCGCGCCCGTGCCGAACAACGACAGCTCGCGCTTCGGCCGCCGCGGCCGTCCGGAACCGGCGACGACCGGCAGCGGACCGGCCACCCCGCGGCCGATGACCGCCCCGCCTGTCGCTCCCGAACCGATCGGCCCGCCCCCGATGGCGCCCGCCGCGGCCAACGGCCTGCCCACCCGGACCGGCAACCCGGGCAACCGTCCGGTTTCGGTGCCGCCGCCTCCGCCGGGCATGACCCCGATCACCCCGGGTACCCGTCCGGTGCCGTCCACGCGTACCCCTGGTGCGCCTTCGTCGGTGCAGCCCGCAGCCCGGAGCACCCCGGCCGACGCTGGTGAGCCGTTCCGGCCGACGCTCACCAACGCCGAGATCACCCGGTCCCGCGCCGAGCGCCAGCGCACGGTCATCCCGGCCCGGCCGAACACCCGGCAGCCGGCGGCCCCCGCCAACGGGGCAGCTTCCGCGAGCCCGACCGACTACAGCCTGCCGATGCCCACGCAGCGGCCCGCCCAGGAGACGCCCGAGCCGGGTTCGCGAGCCAACTGGCCGCTTTTGAATCCCGGTGACGACGCCGCCTCGACACCGCCGGCTCCGGCCGCCGCGTCGGTCAGCTCGCCGCCCGCCACCGGCCGGGTGAGGCCACCGTGGCAGGACATGCCCAAGGAGCCGCCGTCCCTGCGCCTGGTGGATGCCCAGCTCAACGGGCGTGGCGCCGGCTCCGGGCTGGACCCGATGGGCGGTCCTCCGCCGCTGCGCCTGGTCGACGGCGACCCTCGCAGCCTGGGCGCGAACGCGAACAAGCTGACCGCTCTGGATCGCAGCACCTCCCCGCCCGTTCCGGCCGACGGCAGCGACGGTGACCTGCTGATCTTCGCCGCCGCTCGCTCCGCCTGGTTCACCGGGCACGAGGAGCCGGAGCGCCCGGACTGGGCCAACCCGAACGACAGCGGCTGGCGTGCGGCGGAGAAGGCATCCACCCCGGCCGTTGCCGCCGAGACCTCCGCGGGCCTGCCGAAGCGGGTTCCCCAGGCCAACCTGGTGCCGGGTTCCCCGCTGCGCGACGAGCGCCCGCTGCGGATCGTCCGGGACGCCGCGTCGATCGCCGCGCACACCACGGGTTATTTCCGTGGCTGGCGGCGCGGTCAGGAGATCGGCGGGTTCGCCATGGGTGGCCGTCCCGGGCGGGAAGCCGCCGGCGGATGGGACTTCACCCGCGACGGGCAGCCCGCAGACGACTACCGCAACAACAACGGCAACACGAACGGCAACAACGCCGGCTACGGCAACCGCTGACACAGACGAGGAAGGCCGCGACCCGATGGGTCGCGGCCCTCTTTCATGTCTGACGCTTGCGGCATGTGAGGCAACATCATGTCTGACGCTTGCGGCATGTGGGGCAACATCTTGATTTTTCGGTACGGTCACCGACTCGAACCCAGATGTGAAGCCGAACCGGACACGGCCCCTCCCGCCGAACCCACCGTGCGAGCACTGAGAGCGCCTGTCAGCCGCGTTGAGGCGCTCAGCCGACCCGACAACGAGCTCCCGCCGCCGAACACCTTCTGAAGCCTCTGAGCGACCGCCGAGTCGAGTCCGGAAGCGCTACGTCCGACAACCCCAGCGGGCTGCCGGCACAGCTGCCCGAGCGGCTGATCAAGCCCCGCCGGCACCGCCGACGATCAAGTAATCGATTTTGGACGCGGAGAAGCCCCGCTCCGGCTATCGGAGCGGGGCTTCAACCGTTCGTCAGGCGGGCGCTACCGCGCGCGTGCGACGCATCGTCAACACATACTCAACGAGCGAGATGAGGACGTTCTTCGTCGATTCACGGTTGCGGGCGTCACAGCTCACGACGGGCACGTCGCTCGAGATCGCGAGAGCGTCCCGAACGTCCTGCGCATTGTGATACTGCATGCCGTCGAAGCAGTTGATCGCCACCAGGTACGGGAGGCGACGGTGCTCGAAGAAGTCGATGGCGGCGAAGCAGTCGGCGAGCCGACGCGTATCCACCATGACGACAGCACCGATAGCACCACGTACGAGTTCGTCCCACATGAACCAGAAACGTGTCTGGCCCGGTGTCCCGAACAGGTAGAGGATCAGATCACGGTCGATGCTGATCCGGCCGAAGTCCATGGCCACAGTCGTGGTCATCTTGCCCGGCATCTGTCGATTGTCATCGACACCCACACCGGCCGAGGTCATGATCGCCTCGGTGGTCAGCGGGGTGATCTCCGAGACCGAACCCACGAGCGTCGTCTTACCGACGCCGAAGCCACCGGCGATGACAATCTTCGCCGATGTCACGCGTCCCGCAGCGGGACGGTGCGACATGTCAGAGCCTGCGAAGTCCACTCAGCACCCTTTCCAGCAGTTCCGTGCCTACCGCGTCGGTCTCATCGTCTAGCGAGGTGGGCTCGTAGACCGCGACGAGGCCGTCAGTAGCCATGTCGGCGACGATCACACGCGCCACACCGAGCGGCAGTTGCATGCGTGCGGCGATCTCGGCGAGGGACTGAACACGTCCCCCGTCGCACAACTCCGCGATGTACTGATGCTCGCTTCCACCCTGCCCGCCCCGGCTGATTCCGGAGCGGCCGCGCACGGTTGTCTCGACCAGCGCTTCCAGCGCTATCTCAAGTTTCGGCCGGGTCCGACCGCGGGTCACGGCATACGGCCTGACCAGCGCGCCGGTCGGCTCATCGCGTTCAGACATCGTCACCGTCAACCCCTCCCTCGGCCCCTCGAAGTGTATTGGTTATCAACGTTGTTGCCAGTAGCCGACTGAGCGTACCCGGGGTGCAAAACCGCAGACAAACCCCTGGATGGCGCCGGCTCCCTGTCCGTTCAGCCCAGCACCCCGGCCGCGGAGCGCGGTGCGGGGGTAAGGGCCTCACCGACACGGTCGACCAGGAGAGCCATTTCGTAGCCCACCTGCCCGACGTCGCAGCTGCGAGCCGCCAGAACCGCGAAGGAGGAGCCGTCACTGATGGACATCAGGAACAGGAACCCGTTGTCCATCTCGACAACCGTCTGGAGAACGGCGCCGCCCTCGAAGCATCGCGCGGCGCCCTGGGTCAGGCTGACCAGGCCGGACGCGATGGCCGCCAGCTGATCGGCACGGTCCCGCGGAAGGTCCCGCGAGGACGCGAGGAGCAGCCCATCGGCGGAGACCGCGATCGCGTGCGCAACCCCGGGTACGCGGTCGGCGAAGTTGGCCAGGAGCCAACCGAGATCCTGCGTAGATGTCATGCCTCATGCTCCTTGCCAGCCTGCGAGGGCTGCTGCCCTCCCGGAGTCTCCTCCAGGTTGGTCGATTGTTCCTTGGTGCGACCGCGCTGCACACCCCTGTGGTACGCGGAAAGCAGACCGCGGACCCCCTCAGGCGTACGGCGCTGGACGGACGTACCGCCCCGGTCAACACCGCCGGGGACGAGTTGCGCCATCGGCGTGCGCTTCGGCAGGCCCGCCGTGGTGGTGGTGTCGACCGGCGCCTCGGCAGCCTTGCGGGCCGCCTGCCAGCCGTCGTCAGCTGCGGTTTGCCACGGGTTCGACGCCGCAGCACCGTTGCCGTTGCTGTAGGAGGACGCTGCGCCCGCCGCCGCCGGAGCACCGACCGGAGCCGGGTCGCGGGTCTCGGGAGAGGCAGCCTGCTGCGGGACACCGGCCATCCGGGCCGGCTCCCCGTTGGAGATCCGAGTCGGCTCCCCGGTCGGGATCCGCTGCGAGACGACCGATTCGTCGCCCGCTCCGGAGACCGTGGTGCGAGGTGCCGCACCGCCGCCCGCTGTGGTGGTGAACCAGGCCGACTCGAGCTCCCGGAAGATCGGCAGCTCCATCGTCTCGTCGGCGAACGGAACGGCGCCTTCCTGATGTGCCGAGGCCTGCGCCGCGGCGATCTGGGCGGCGGCCGCGGCCTGAGCCTCCTGAGCGGCGGCGACGTCCGCCCCGGACGGGACCGGCGGGGCCGAGGCCGGCACCGGAGCCATCTGCGGGTTGGTCGGGCGAGCCACCTGCGGCTGAGGTTCGTAGTTGTCCGGCCGGTAGCGCGGGAGCTCGGCGGTCATGTCGAGCGCCGCGGCCAGGTTCTCCGGGACGTGCGGGGTGTTGGCCGTCTCCCGCTCGGCGGAGACCGGCGGCCACGCGGGCGGTGCCGAGGCGAACGGGCTGCGCTGCTCGGCCGGCGGAGCCGACATCGGGGCGGCGGAGACCGGCGCGGACGGCATCGAGGAGATCGGCGCACCGGACACCGGCGGAGCCGACGACATCGGCGGAGCCGAGATCGGCGGAACCGGAGGAGCGGACACCGGCGGCATCAACGGGGGACGCCCGTTCTCCGGGTTGGCCGGCAGCTGGCGCGGAATCGTCGCACCGTAGCCGTTGGTCTCACCGTCGGGACGCGAGAACTCACCGTTGCGGCGCTGCGCGAGCTCGTCGAGACCGGCGAAGCCCTGCGGGCCGGACGGCAGCGGAGGAATGATCTCGTTGCTGCGCGGGCCGTGGAAGCCGTTCGCCGAGCCGTTGGTGCCGCCGCCGTTCAGACCGCCACCGAATCCGGGAGGCGCTGCGCCGGTCAGGTCGGACCAGGCCGGCACGGAACCGTTGCTGCCGCCGTTGGACGGGGCGAACGGCTGACCGCCGCCACCGGGGAAGCCACCGCCGCCGCCGGGGAAGCCGCCGCGGCCGCTCTCCAGCGCCAGGGGCTCACCGTAGGCGGGGATCGCCGAGGTCTGTGTGGGGTCGCCGTATCCGCCGTTCACCCGGGCGGAAGCCGCCGCGGCCAGGACGGAGACGGGCAGACCAACCTCGGCGACGGTGCCGCGCTCACGGTCGGCCGGCCGCAGCTCGACGCGGACGCCGTGCCGGTTGGCCAGCCGGGCGACCACGACCAGGCCCATCATGCGGGAGACTGCGACGTCCACCGTCGGCGGGTTGGCGAGACGCTCGTTGAGGTCGCGGAGCTGCTCACGGCTGATGCCGATGCCATGGTCCTCGACGGTGAGCATCGCGTTGTCGCCCATCCGCCGGGCCTCGACGAGAACGTGCGAGTTCGGCGGGGAGAACGCTGTCGCGTTGTCGAAGAGCTCGGCGACCAGGTGGACCATGTCGTTGACGGCGTGCGCCGCGACCTCGATCTCCCGGTCGATCATGCCGAACTCGATGCGGGTGTAGTGCTCGACCTCGGACTGCGCGGCGCGCAGCACGTCGATCAGAGCGGCCGGCTCCCGCTGCACACGGGTCGAGTCGGCACCCGCGAGAACCAGGAGGTTCTCGTCGTTACGCCGCATTCGGGTGGCCAGGTGGTCGAGCTGGAAGAGCTCGGCCAGACGGTCCGGGTCCTCCTCGCCGCGCTCCAGCCGGTCCAGGTGACCGATGAGCCGGTCGACCAGGATCTGCGAACGGCGGGCCAGGTTGACGAACATCGTCGCGACGGAGGCACGGAGTGCGGCCTGCTCGGCCGCGGTCCGCACGGCCTCGAGGTGAACCGCGTTGAACGCCTCGGTCACCTGCCCGAACTCGTCACGGCTGCGGACCGGCAGTGGCTCGGCGATCTGGTCGGCCACCTGGGCCGGGGTGAGCGACGCGGAGAGCGCCGGGTCACGCAGCCGGCTCACCGCGTGCGGCAGGCCGAACTGGGCGACCGCGAGGGCACCCTGACGCAGCTCCCGCAGCGAGCGGGCCATCGAGCGGGCGACCAGCCAGGCGAAGAGGATCGCCAGCAGCAGCATGCCGAGCAGCACGCTGGTCTCCAGGAAGACCTGCTGGTTGGTCTCGTCGCGCAGGTCGGTGGCGTCGGCCACGATCTGCGCGTCGAACTTCGACTCGACGTCGCGGAAGAGCTCGTTGTAGCCCCGCATCGACTCTTCCCACCCGTTGGTGTTCAGGAAGTCGAGGCGGCTGGTGTTGCCCTGCTGGAGAGCCGTGAGCGGGCCGGTCAGGTTGGTCGCGGCACGTTCTTTCGGACCCTGCACCGTGTCGGCGAACGCCTGCTTCTCGGCGTCGGTCCCGACGGCCTGGAGCGTGTCCTGTGCCAGCGTGTAACCGGCCTGGGTCCGCAGGAAGGCCTGCCGGAGACCCGGGTCGAAGTCCTTCTTGTTGATGACCTCGTGCCCGATGTAGCGCTGCTGCGCCACGAAGTCCTTGGACCGGGCGACGGCGGCCACCACGCGCAGGTGGTCGCTCAGCTCCGGGTCGGTGGCGAGCTGGGCCGAGATGTCGCGAACCTGGAGCAGGTCGTCGATCAGCGCGGTGTAGGTGGTCTTGACGGTGGCCGCATCCGGCTCGACGCCGTCGCCGTTACCCACCTTGCTGCGGAAGGACGGCAGGTCCACGAGGTTGCGGTCGAGGCGCAGGAGCAGGATGCGGACGTTCTCCGGAACCTCTTCCAGCGCGCCCTTCTGCTGCACATACGGGGCCTTGGCCTCGTCGACGTCACCGTGCTCGTCGTTGTACAGCTTCTCGGCGGAGCCGGCGGCGCCGGTGTCCTTCGAGCGCTTGGCGAGCGTCAGCATCATGCCGTAGGTCCGCTCGGCCTGGAGATGGTCGACGAGACCACCGGCCGTTTGGGACAGCACCGACAGGGTGCGAGCGCGCTCCGCGTTGCTGGCCTCGTCGATGTGGTCCACGAGACCGGTGACGCCAACGATGATCGTCGCCACGGTAGGGACCAACATGATCAAGCCAAGCTTCGACCAGATTGGTAGGTCACGCAGTCGACCAGCCGGTCGACGCAGACGCGACATGACGCCGTTCGCCGTGTCGGGGCGCTTGCTCACGTCACCGTCCTCCTGATTCGGGCCCGGCATTCGGCTCGCCGGGCACCGCGCACGGCCGACTCGCCGGGTCGGGCCCCCGAGATTCCATCACGACAAGTGTCAAAGAGAAAGGGCACGCGGACACGGACCGGTTGTGTGACGCGATGTTGCAACATCGAAGTTGGACATCGCCGGTCCAATATCACTGCCCGTAGAGCTATACATCTCTTAAGGTCACTCACTCGGTCAGCACGGCGTGGGGGGTGGATGCCGGCCGACCGGGTCCCGATCGTAGTCGATCGCGTCAGATACGACGATGGCTCGTGTTCCGGCGATCGGCAAGGCGAGATGCCGGATTCTGCCGACTCTGCAGGCGGCAGTGTAGCCGAACGGCCGAGCCCGTAAGCCTGACCGTCGATTTCTTTTGACGTACGTTCGTCCGTATCCCAAAAAAGGGGAAAATCCGGACTTCACCCCACCAGCTTGGCGTACGCCGGCTTGATCACCTCGTTGATCAGCACCAATCGCTCGTCGTACGGGATGAATGCCGACTTCATCGCGTTGATCGTCAGCCACTGCAATTCCATCCAGCCCCATCCGAACGCCTCGGTGAGCAGCGACATCTCCCGGGACATCGACGTACCGCTCATCAGGCGGTTGTCGGTGTTGACCGTGACGCGGAAGCGGAGATCGTGCAGCAGCTTGATCGGATGCTCGCTGATCGACGGCGTGGCACCGGTCTGCACGTTCGACGACGGACAGAGCTCGAGCGGGATCCGCTTGTCCCGCACATACGCCGCGAGACGCCCCAGCACCGGCGGTGCCGACTGGGTCCCACCGGTGAGCGTGGCCGCGCTCGGCCCGTCCGGGTTGGCATTGATGTCGTCGATGATGCGCACCCCGTGACCGAGCCGGTCCGCGCCGCACCACTGGATGGCCTGCCAGATCGACGGCAGTCCGAACGCCTCGCCGGCGTGGATGGTGAAGTGGAAGTTCTCCCGCTGGAGGTATTCGAAGGCGTCCAGGTGCCGGGTGGGCGGGAAACCGGCCTCGGCGCCGGCGATGTCGAAGCCGACCACCCCGGAGTCGCGGAACCGGACCGACAACTCGGCGATCTCCTGCGACCGGGCGGCGTGCCGCATCGCCGTCAGCAGCGTGCCGATCCGGATCGGGTTGCCCTGCGCCGCCGCTTCCGCGCAGCCCTCCCGGAAACCGGCGTGCACGGCCTCGACCACCTCGTCCAGGCTCAGACCGCGCTCCAGGTGCTGCTCCGGCGCGTAGCGGACCTCCGCGTACACGACGCCGTCGGCGGCCAGGTCCAGCGCGCACTCCTTGGCCACCCGGTGCAGGCCCGCCGCGGTCTGCATGACCGCCACGGTGTGGGCGAACGTCTCCAGGTACCGTTCCAGCGAGCCGGAGTCGGCGGCCGCGACAAACCACTCGCCGAGCTGCTCCGGATCGCGGGACGGCAGTTCGTGACCGGCTGCCTCGGCGAGCTCCACGATGGTGGCCGGCCGCAAACCGCCGTCCAGGTGGTCGTGCAGCAGAACCTTCGGTGCCTTGACGATGTCCGAGTGTGCGATGCCAGCCATCACAAGAGCCTAGAGGGAAGCCCCGGATGATCGACGGCGCAATTCCGTATCTGCGATGCCCGGTGTGCCGCGAGTCGCTCACCCGCGAGGGGCGGGCGCTGCGCTGCGCGCGCCGGCACAGCTTCGACATGGCAAAGCAGGGGTACGCGGATCTGAGCGCCGGGCGTCTGTCACACACCGGGGACTCGGCTCAGATGATCGCCGACCGTGCCGACTTCCTGGGCGCCGGCCATTACGACTTCATAGCCACCGCCCTCACCAAGCACCCAGCCGGGTCACCCGTCGACGCCGACGCCGGCAGATCAGCACTGGACGGCGGGCTGGTGCTTGATGCCGGCACCGGCACCGGCGACTATCTGTCCCGCTTCCTGGATGCCTCTCCCGACGCGACGGGCCTCGGTCTGGACGTCTCCAAGCCCGCCCTGCGCCGGGCCGCCCGCGCCCACCCCCGTGCGGCGGCGGTCCTGGCCGACCTGTGGCGTCCGTTCCCGATCGCGGACGATTCCGCCGCGGTGATCCTCAACGTCTTCGCACCGCGCAACGGCCCGGAGTTCCACCGTGTGCTGCGCCCGGACGGTGTGCTGCTGGTCGTCACCCCCGCAGCCGATCACCTGACCGAACTCGTCACCGGCTTCGGCCTGATCCACGTCGACCCGGCGAAGGCCGACCGGGTTGCCGACAGCCTCGGTGACCGTTTCCAGTCGGTGGCTTCCTCCACCCACCGGCATGAGATGCGGCTCACCGCCGCGGAGGTTCGCACGCTGATCGGCATGACGCCGAGCGCGCGGCACGTCCCCGTCGACGCCTTGCCCACGTCTGAACTCACGGTGACCGCCGCCGTCACCCTCACCGCCTATCGGCCCCGCTGAGACCAGCGCGAACAGCCGCACACGGGGTCGGGTGACCACCGATCTCCGCCCGGCGAAGGCGGCAAAGGCTTGAGTGGCAGCAGGTCGCTACGTCGAGTGGAGGACCCCGTGGGTTCGGCTGGGACTTCGTTTCGCGTACCGAATAAGAAGCGTGAGAAAGAGTCGCACCTGGACCGGCCCATGCGACCGAGCGGAGGGGCAACTCAGACGGAGAGGTCGACTTCTTCCCATTCAGGGGGTTTGTCGTGGTAGGGACCGTTCAGGATGACCGCCCACTCCAGGGCCCAGCGGCGCTGGCCGATCGCATTGCTGTCGACTTCGCCGGGAAGGGGGCGGCCGTGTTGTTCGGCTTCCTGATAGGCCCAGTCGAGGCAGTAATAGAGGTCGAGGAGGACGGCGGCCTCGATCGGATCGCGGCTGGCCACCAGCGAGCGTGACCGCCAGCGGCTGAAGGACTCACCGGCCGGGAGGTCGGGCATCTGGAGCATCAGCCGGTCCTCGGGAGGGACCGTGGGGTCGAGGTGACGGCTCAGGCCCAGCAGCCAGGCCAGGGCGAAGACGGCGTCGTGGTGGAGTACGAAGGAGCGGTGATCGCCCTTGGCGCCGATCACGAACTGCCACTCCGGCGGGGTGACCGATTCGACCAGGTGGGAGCCCAGCAGCCAGCTCATCGCGGCTTCGGTGGGCATGCCGAAGCAGCGTGCCACGACGACGTGCAGCACCGCGGCTCGGGCTTCGATCTCGGCGATCGGGCGCAGCTCGACGGTGTCGCCGGGCTCCCAGACCAGCGGGAACGCCAGTGGTGGGAGGGGCAGGCCGAGTCGCGCGAGTTCGTCGAGGCTGGCCTCGCGAACCGCGCGTGGATCGGGGGCGGCCTTGGTCATGGTCGGTCAGGCTATGCGGTCCAGTAGAAGGCCGACAGGGGTGGGCGGCTCGGCGCCGATCACGACGGCGCCGGCTGCGTCGTCGCGGGCCGCGGGGATCCGGGAGTCGTCGTCGGCGCGCAGCTCCAGCAGCACGTCACCGGCCTTGACCCGGTCGCCGGGGCGGACCTTGAGCTGGATGCCGGCGCCGAAGCTGACCGGGTCCTCCTTGCGGGCGCGGCCGGCGCCGAGGCGCCAGGCGGCGATGCCGATCCCGTAGGCGTCGACAGCCCGCACCACGCCGTCCTCGGCCGCCCGCAGCACCTCGGTGTGCGCGGCCGTCGGTAGTGGCGCATCCGGGTCGCCGCCCTGCGCCTGGATCATGGCGCGCCAGGTGTCCATCGCCGCGCCGGAGGTGAGCACCTTCTCCGGGTCGGCGTCGACGCCCGCCGCGGTGAGCATCTCGCGGGCCAGGGCCAGGGTCAGCTCGACCACGTCGGCCGGCCCGCCGCCGGCCAGCACCTCGACCGACTCGGCGACCTCGTTGGCGTTGCCGACGGCCAGGCCGAGCGGTGTGCTCATGTCGGTGAGGAGGGCGACGGTGGTGACGCCGGAGTCCTTGCCGAGCCGGACCATGGTCCGGGCCAGCTCCTGCGCGGTGGCCAGGTCCTTCATGAAGGCGCCGGAGCCGACCTTGACGTCGAGGACGAGCGCGCCGGTGCCCTCGGCGATCTTCTTGCTCATGATCGAGCTGGCGATCAGCGGGATGGCCTCGACGGTGCCGGTGACGTCGCGCAGGGCGTAGAGCTTGCGGTCGGCGGGGGCCAGGCCCGCACCGGCGGCGCAGATGACCGCGCCGATGTCCTGGAGCTGCCGCTTGAACTCGTCGTTGCTCAGTTGAGCCCGCCAGCCCGGTATCGACTCCAGCTTGTCCAGGGTGCCGCCGGTGTGGCCCAGCCCGCGCCCGGAGAGCTGCGGTACGGCGACGCCGCACGCCGCGACGAGCGGGGTCAGCGGCAGGGTGATCTTGTCGCCCACGCCGCCCGTGGAGTGCTTGTCGGCGGTGGGCCGGGACACCGTGGACAGGTCCAGCCGCTCACCGCTGGCGATCATCGCGGCGGTCCAGCGGGCGATCTCGGCCGGCGTCATGCCGCGCAGCAGGATCGCCATCGCCAGCGCCGACATCTGCTCGTCGGCGACGACCCCCCTGGTGTACGCGTCGACCACCCAGTCGATCTGCGCGTCGGTGAGCGTGTGCCCGTCCCGTTTGGCCCGGATGACGTCCACCGCGGCGATTCCGGTCACGAGTTGTCCTTCCAGCGCTGCGGGATGCCGTCCGGCAGGTCGCCCTCGCCGGCCCAGGAGAGGCTGCCCTGAGCGTCCACCACCACGACCCGCGGGGTGCGGAGCAGGCCCCAGGCCACAGCGGAGGCCGCGGCCGCGAAGTTCGGGCCCTCTTCGAGGATGCCCTTCTCGTCGGAGTTACCGGGCTCGCCCGAGGAACGTTCCCAGTAACCGGTCCAGATGGTCTCGCCGCCGGACAGGTCGGGGTGGACGAAGACGGTTCCGCGGCCGCGCCACTTCGCCAGCTCGGCGGGGACCTCGGCGGTGCCGGCCGAGCCGGTGATCCGCTCCATGTCCTCGTAGCCGAACGCGTGCGGCAGCAGCTCGGTCATCCGCAGTGGCCGGGGCAGCGCCTCGACGAGCAGTTCCGGGCCGCCGTGCTCCCAGAGGAGCTGGCGGCAGCGGCCGCACGGCATCAGCGGCGCACCCGTCGCATCCACGCAGGAGATCGCCACCAGCCGTCCCCCGCCGGTCGCGTGCAGGGAACTGACCAGCCCGCATTCGGCGCACAACGTCATGCCGAGAGAGGCGTTCTCGACGTTGCATCCGACCACGACCCGGCCGTCGTCGACGAGGCCCGCCACACCGACCGGGAAGTCGGAAACGGGGACGTAGGCGCGCCGCATCGTGTCGATGGCGGCGGCGCGCAGCCCCGCCCAGTCGATCTCCATGGTGTCGATTCTGCCGCACGGGCGGGTTGGAACTCGCAGGCCCGGTCCTTTTAGGGACCGGGCCCACAGGGTCAATTCTTGACGTAGGGCAGACCGTCGGCCGCCGGAGCACGAACCCGGCCGACGAGGCCCGCCACGGCGATGATGGTGGCCAGGTAGGGCAGCATGTTCAGGAACTGGCTCGGCACCGGGCTGCCGACCGCGCTCAGGTAGGTCGCCAGCTTCTGCGCGAAGCCGAAGAAGAGTGCCGCACCGAGGGCTCCGAACGGCGAGTACCGGCCGAAGATCAGGGCGGCGAGCGCGATGAAGCCGGCACCGGCCGTCATGTTCTTGGTGAAGCTGCCGGTCGCCACGAGCGTGAAGTAGGCGCCGCCGAGGCCGGCGACGACGCCGCCGAGCAGCACGTTCACGTAGCGCAGGCCGCGGACCCGGATGCCGACGGTGTCCGCCGCGGTGGGGTGCTCGCCGACCGCCCGGGTACGCAGGCCCCACCGGGTCCGGTTGAGCCCGAAGTGGATGACCACGACCAGGATCAGCGCGACCCAGAGCAGCAGGTTGGCCTCGAACAGCACCGGGCCGATCACCGGGATGTCGGCCAGGCCGGGGATGCGCCAGGTCGGCAACTGCGGTGGGGTGTTGTAGCCCGGCGCGTCGGGCTGCATCAGCCGCTCGTAGAGGAAGCCGGTGATGCCGAGCGCGAAGAGGTTCAGCACCATGCCGACGACGGTCTGGTCGACCAGGTAGCGGATCGAGAGCACGGCCAGGATCGCCGCGATGATCACGCCGCCGACGGCCGCGCTGATCAGGCCGGCCCAGACGCTGCCGGCCATCGTGCCGATCAGGGCACCGGCGAACGCGCCCATCAGGAACTGTCCCTCGATCGCCACGTTGACCACGCCGGAGCGTTCGCCCAGCACGCCGGCGAGCGCACCGAGGATCAGCGGGAGGGCCAGCTGGAGCGTGCCGCTCGTGGTGTCCACGAGCGGCAGGAACTTGCCAGCCACCTGCCAGCAGAGGAAGGACAGGACGAAGCTGAGGATGCCCAGGCTGAGCAGCAGGGTCTGCCGGCGCCTGGCCAGACCGGCGAAGAGCACACCACCGGCGGCCACCGCCAGGATGCCGAAGAGGATCGCGCCGAACTGGCCGTTGATGGAGAGGGCGGCGCCCTCGGCGTCCTCGCTGAGGGTGAAGCGGGCGGACTCACTCGGTGCGAGCGAGCCGAACAGCACGGTGGCGAGGCCACCGATGATGATCAGGGCCAGGCCGAGGCGGCGCTGCCGGGTCCAGAACGGCTCCGGAGCGGCGACCTCGGTCAGCTCCTCCACTGTCGCGGTCGACATGTCCTCAGCCCTTCGCCAGGGTGACGCCGGCACGCAGGTTACGGGCGGCGCGCAGTCGGAAGATCGCTTTCACCAGGGCGGGTGCGGCGATGAAGATGACGATCAGGGCCTGCAGGACCGTGACCAGCTCCAGCGAGATGCCGGAGTACGACTGCATCCGGTTGCCGCCGGCCCGCAGCGCGCCGAAGAGCAGGGCGGCGAAGAAGGTGCTCCACGGCTTGTTGCGGCCGAGCAGGGCCACCAGCAGGCCGTCGAAGCCGATGTTGCCGGCCACGGCGGGGGTGAGCGCGTGTGCCGTACCGAGGACCTGGGTGGCGCCGCCCAGACCGGCGAGCCCACCGGCGACGACCATCAGCAGCGCGTACGTCCGGGCCGGGCTGATGCCCGCGGTCTTGGCCGCGTGCGGGTTCGCACCCACGGCCCGCAACTCGAAGCCGAAGGCGGAACGGTTGAGCAGCCAGGCGACACCGGCGGTGGCGGCCAGCGCGAACAGGATGCCCACGTGCACCCGGAGCACGCCACCGAACGACGGGAGCTGCGCGGACTCGGCGACGGCCTTGCTGATCGCGTCGGTGCGCTCCGGGTCCTGGATGCCCTTCTGCAGCACCAGCCAGGACAGGAACAGGACCGCCGTGTAGTTCAGCATGATCGTCGTGATCACCTCGTGCGCCCCGGTCCGGGCCTTGAGGATGCCCGGGATGAAGCCCCAGATCGCACCGCCGATCGCCCCCGCCAGGAGCGCGACCAGCATGTTCAGCACGAGCGGCAGGCCGAACGAGAAGCCGACCACGCCGGCCGTGATGCAGCCGAGCACCGCCTGGCCCTGGGCGCCGATGTTGAACAGGCCGCCGCGGAACGCGAGCGCCACCGAGAGACCGGTGAAGACCAGCGGCGCCGCGTAGGTGAGCGTCTCGGAGAGCGGCGCGAGCGCCTCCTGCCAGGTGCCGGTGCCGGAGAACCAGGCCGAGTACGCCTCCGGGTCACCGAGCGCACCCTTGAGCAGGTCGCTGTAGGCGGTGACCACCAGATCCCAGCTCGCCGACAGCGCGTCGCTCGGCCGGGCGGTGAAGTAGGTGAACTTCGCCAGCACCGCCGAGTCGGAGACGACGATGAGGACGGCACCGATCAGGACGGCCAGGAAGATCGACAGGAACGTGACGGTGACCGTGTTCGCCGACCACAGGTTGCGGGTGAAGACACTGAGGAAGGACTCCTCGTCCGGTTTCCGCGGCGGGGCCGGCGCCTCCCCGGTGGTGGCTTCGGCGCTCACTTGGCTTCCTCTTCTCCGCCGGTGATGCCGGCCATCAGCAGACCGATCTCCTCGCGGGGGGTGTCCGGGGAGACGATGGCCAGGATGCGGCCGCGGTACATCACCGCGATCCGGTCCGCCAGGCCGACGACCTCGTCCAGCTCGCTGGAGACCACGAGAACGGCGGTGCCCTGGTCGCGCTCGTGGACGATCCGGCCGTGGATGAACTCGATCGAGCCGACGTCCACACCGCGGGTGGGCTGCGACGCGATGAACAGGCGCAGCGGGCGGGACATCTCCCGGGCCACCACGACCTTCTGCTGGTTGCCGCCGGACAGGGTGCCGACCGGGGTCTCCGGCGACTGGCAGCGGATGTCGAACTGGGCGACCCGTTCCCGGGCCGACTCGGCGACCTTGCCGGGGTTGAGGCGGAACGCGTTGCCGTAGGGCGCGCGGTCGTACATGTCCAGGACGAGGTTCTCGGCGACCGAGAACTCCTTCACCACACCGTCGTGGCTGCGGTCCTCGGGGATGTAGCCGACACCGGAGCGCAGGATCTTCTTGGTGCTCATGCCGGCGAGGTCCTCGTCGTCCACCTCGACCGTTCCGGCGCGCACCTCACGCAGGCCCATCACGGCCTCGACCAGTTCCTCCTGGCCGTTGCCCTGGACACCGGCGATGCCGAGCACCTCTCCGGCGCGCACCACCAGGTCGAGGCCGTCGACCGCGCGGACGCCACGGTCGTCGTCGACGACCAGGCCGGAGATCGTGAGGACGTTGCGGCCGGGCTCGGCGGGAGCCTTCGTGACCTCGAGGTTGACCGCCCGGCCGACCATCAGGGAGGCGAGCTCGTCCTCGCTGGTCTGCGGGGTGGCCGTACCGACGACCTTGCCGCGCCGGATCACGGTGATCCGGTCGGCGATCGACTTGACCTCTTTGAGCTTGTGGGTGATGAAGACGATCGACTTGCCGAGCTCGGTGAGCGAGCGCATCACGGCGAGCAGCTCGTCGGTCTCCTGCGGCGTCAGCACCGCGGTCGGCTCGTCGAGGATCAGCAGGTCGACGTCGCGGGTCAGCGCCTTGACGATCTCCACCCGCTGCTGGGCGCCGACCGGCAGGTCCTCCACCAGGGCGTCCGGGTCGACCGGCAGGCCGTACCGCTGGGAGGTCTCGATGACGTCCTTGCGGGAGCGGCGGCGGTCGAGCCAGCCGAGCGGGCCGCCGCGGATCTCCTCGTGGCCGAGCGCGATGTTCTCCGCGACGGTGAAGACGGGCACCAGCATGAAGTGCTGGTGGACCATGCCGATGCCGGCCGCGATGGCGTCCCGCGGGCTGCGGAAGATCTTCGGCTCGTCGTTGACGATGATCTCGCCCTCGTCGGCCTGCAGCAGGCCGTAGAGCTGGTTCATCAGGGTCGACTTGCCCGCGCCGTTCTCGCCGAGGAGGGCGTGCACCTCGCCGGGCTCGACGGTGATGTCGATGTGGTCGTTGGCCACCAGGTCGCCGAAGCGCTTGGTGATGCCGCGCAGTTCCAGTTTCAGCGGAATCTCCCCGACGTCGGTTATGTGCCTGGTGGGCGGTTCAATGCGAGCCGCCGCTCGGCCGCAGGTTAGAGCCTGCGGCCGGGCGGCGGCCAGATGCTACCTACCGATTGATCAGGCCGGCGCGCTGGCCGACTCGACCTTCACGGTGCCCGCGGCGACGTCCGCCTTGAGCTTCTCGACCTCGCCCTTGAGGGCGGCGTCGACCTTCGACTCGAACTGGTTGTACGGCGCGAGCGAGACGCCCTCGTTCTCCAGGGTGCCGAGGTAGCCGGGGGTCGCGGCGAGCGGCTCGCCCTTCGCGCCCTTGACCACGGCCTGCTTGACCGCGTCCTGGATGTTCTTGACCACGGTGGTCAGGAAGACGTCGCAGTACTGCTCGGCGCTCTTGCAGCCGTCCTGGTCGACCCAGATGACCGAGAGCTTGCCGGCCGAGTCCTTGGCCACCTGCGCGGTGCCCAGGCCGGTGCCGCCGGCGACCGGCATGACCACGTCAGCGCCCTGGGAGACCAGGGTCTGCGTGATGGTCTTGCCCTTGTTCTGGTCGATGAAGCTCTCGGCGAAGGTGCCGTTCTGCGCCTTCTTGTCCCAGCCGATGACCTCGACCTTCTTGCCCTTGGTGGTGCTGTAGTGCGCGACACCGTCGGCGAAGCCGTCCATGAAGATGGTGACCGGCGGGATCTTCAGACCGCCGTAGGTCGCGACCTTGCCGGACTTCGAGTAACCCGCGGCCAGGTAGCCGGCGAGGAACGCCGCCTGGTGCGTGGCGAACTGCATCGGGTACACGTTCGGCCCGGTGCTGCCGCTGTCGACGATGCCGAACTGCGAGTCGAGGCTCTCCCCCGCCACCTTCTTGGTGACGTCGCCCATCAGGCCGCCGACCGCGAGGGTGAAGTTGCACTTCTGGCTCACGAAGCCGCGCAGGCCGGGCTCGTAGTCGGCCTCCGACGAGGACGCCGTGACCTTGGTCTCGACGGTGCCGGTCTCGGCCTTCGCAGCCTCCAGGCCGGCCCAGGCGGACGCGTTGAACGACTTGTCGTCGATGCCGCCGGTGTCGGTGACCATGCAGGCCTTGTATGCGGCGGTGGCGGCGCTGCTGCTGCCGCTACCAGGGGTGGTCTCTTCCGGGGCGTCACCACAGGCAGCGGCAGCGAGCGTCAGCCCACCTGCCGCGAGAATCGCCAGGATCCGCTTCCCACGTACTGGGCGCAAGACGCCCTCCTTCCACTGCTCACCGAATCCGCACGGTGAAGCTCAGGTCGGCAGCGTAGCGTCGCCTAAACGCCTCGTCAGGGGATCGTTCCGGACTGTTCGCGCACCGTTACCTGGTTGCAATCCCAGCCGCCGTACAAGGCGTTTTTGTGTCACGTTGTACGGTCCGGAATCGGGACGCAGATCACTCTCTGTTGTGGAAAACGTTATTACCGCCGGAAAAATCAGCGTCCCGCCGCCCGCCAGGCACGGACGCCGAGGACTCCCACCGCGCTGCCGAGAATCAGCGA
The DNA here is from genome assembly GCF_042666575.1 of Actinoplanes sp. GCM10030250. Taxonomy (NCBI): domain Bacteria; kingdom Bacillati; phylum Actinomycetota; class Actinomycetes; order Micromonosporales; family Micromonosporaceae; genus Actinoplanes; species Actinoplanes sp. GCM10030250. The sequence continues at coordinate 351,238 of NZ_JBHTDO010000002.1, forward strand.
GGCGGCGATCAGGAGCGCGTGCACCCAGAGGAACGAGGTCGGCGTACCGCCGGAGAACGAGCGGTCGTCGTTGTAGATGGCGACGCCGAACCGCGGCCAGATGACCCAGGTCCAGACGCCGACCAGGATGAGGAACGCCGCCCACCGCCGAGTGATCACCACCGGGCCAGTATTCCAGCGCGGTCAGCCGGCCAGCCGCGTGGCCATCCGGCGCCAGGCGGCCCGGACCTCGGCCGGCTCGGGCGGATCACCGACCGCCGCCCCGGACGAGGTGATCGGCTCGGCCACGGTGTCGTCGCCGTCGTCGAGCGCGGTGGCCCGGACCTGCTCGATCTCCTTGCGGATCGCTGCCACACCGTCCAGCGCCAGCATCGGCTCCACGACCGCCATCAGGTCGTCGTCGATGACCACCGCCCGGGCCAGCGCCAGGGCGTGCTCCCGCTCGTACGGCCCGCAGACCAGCGGATCCCAGCCCTCCTGATCCCCGAGCGAGCCGATCGTGACGACCCACGGCAGGCCGGCGAGCGGTGAGCCGGGTGGCAGGTGCAGCGTGACGAGAGTGCCCACCGGCTCATCATCGCGGGCGGGCGTGGCGGATCCAGGTGTTTTGTCCTACGGGGGCGGTTTTATCGTCGGCCGAGAGGTCAACCACGCGACCGTGTGGGCTGGTCGCCGCCCAGGCCGCCCCGAACAGCAGCAGCTGGTTGAAGACGTACAGGTAGACGAGCGCTCCGACCGCGGAACCGACCAGGCCGTACGCCGGATTGCGCTCGACCACCGCGACGAACGACTTGCCGACGGTGTTGAGCAGCATGATCCCGATACCGACCTGGAGCACCGGCGGCGCCATCCGCCGCGCGGTCATCCGCAGCCGGGGCACCGCCGCCAGCAGCGCCGCGGCCAACAGCATGTTCACACCGAGGGTGAGGATCAGGCTCACCACCGACAGGAACGCGGTGAAGCCGCCACCGGCCAGCCAGTGCAGCAGCCGCTCCAGGCCGTAGACGGCGAGCTGCGAGAGGGCGAGCAGGAGCAGGACGCCGATCAGCACGGCCAGGTCGACGACCTGGCGTACGCCGATGTAGCCCGGCTGCTCGCGCAGTTGCCAGATGAGCCGCTGGGAGGAGCGGATCGACTCGACCCAGCCGATGCCGGTGAAGGTCAGGCCGAGGATGCCGACGATGCCGACGGTCTTCTTGCTGTCCAGGATGGCCTGCACGTCGAGGAACGGGAGGTTCTCACCGAGGAACTCGCGGACCAGGTCGAACAGTTCGGTGTTGTTGGTGAGCAGGAGCCCGAAGACCGAGTAGCCGATGAGCAGCAAGGCGAAGATGGCGAAGAAGCCGTAGTAGGCGATCGCCGCGGCCAGCCGGCCACCTTGGACGTCCTCATAGCGCAGGATCGTCCGGCACAGGTGGTCGAAGTAGGGCGACCGGTAACGGAGCGCCATGATGCGGGCTTCGGCCGCGTCGTACGCCCGGTCGATCGGATTCACCGGGCGACCGTAACCGATGCGTCAGCCACCGAGGGGGAAGTCCCGGCGTGGCCGCCAAGGTCCCTCCCCGCCGTGCGAGAAGAGGGTGAAAGAGGAGACCTCGAAACGCGCCGAGAACCCGGCCAGTTCCTCGAAGACGGCGTCCAGGGCGTCGGCCGACACGTCCTGGGCCACCGTGACGTGCGGGTGGTACGGAAAGCGAGTGTCCCGCCGGACGTCCTCCGAGCGGGTGATCGCTTCCGCCAGCAGCTCACACTCACTGATGCCCATTGCCAGGGTCACGAAAACCACCTCGGTGATCGGCCGGAAGGTGCCGGTACCGCGGAGGTGGATGGTGAACGGCGGCTGCGCCGAGGCGATGGCCTCCAGGTGCTTCTCCACGGCCGGCAGCGCGTCGGCGGCCACCTCGGTCGGCCCGAGGAGCGTGACGTGCGCCGGCGTGTAGGCGGCCTGCGGGTCGCCGGCCTCCGCCCGCCGGCGGGTCAGCGCCGAGCCCCAGGGCTCCGGGATGTCGATCGCCACGCCGATCCGCGTGCGGGCGGGGTCGGACACGGTTCAGGCCTCGCGGGAGGGGCTGACGAAACCCACGTTCCGGTATGCGGTGGCCAGAGTGGCGGCGGAGACGGCCCGGGCCTTCTCGGCGCCGACGGCGAGGATCTTGTCGAGGTGGCCGGGGTCGTCGAGGTACGCCCGGGTGCGCTCCTGGACCGGCTTGACGAACTCCACGAGCACCTCGGCGAGATCCTTCTTCAGGTCGCCGTAGCCGCGTCCGTCGTACTCCTCGAGCAGTTCGTCTATGGTCCGCATGGTCAGCGCGGCATAGATGGTCAGCAGGTTGCTGACGCCCGGCTTGTTCTCCTCGTCGTAGAGGATCTCGCGACCGGTGTCGGTGACCGCCGACTTGATCTTCTTGGCCGAGCGGGCGGGGTCCTCGAGCAGCTCGATGATGCCGTTCGGCGAGGAGGCCGACTTCGACATCTTGCTCGTCGGGTCCTGGAGATCGGTGATCTTCGCGGTGTCCTTGACGATGAACGCCGACGGCACGGTGAAGGTGTCGCCGAACCGGCTGTTGAAGCGCTGAGCCAGGTCCCGGGTGAGCTCCAGGTGCTGCCGCTGGTCCTCCCCGACCGGAACCTGGTCGGCCTGGTAGAGCAGAATGTCGGCGGCCTGGAGGATGGGGTACGTGAAGAGGCCGACGGACGTGCTGTCCTGGCCCGCTTTCGCCGACTTGTCCTTGAACTGCACCATCCGGCTGGCCTCGCCGAAACCGGTGATGCAGCTCAGCACCCAGCCCAGCTGGGCGTGCTCGGGCACGTGCGACTGGACGAAGAGTGTGCAGCGCTCCGGGTCCAGCCCGAGGGCGAGAAGCTGGGCCACGGAAACGCGAGTACGGTTACGCAGAGCGGCCGGGTCGTGCCCCATGGTGATCGCGTGCAGGTCGACGACACAGTAGAAGGCGTCGTGCGTGTCCTGCATGGCCACCCAGTTGCGCACGGCACCGAGGTAGTTGCCGAGGTGGAAGGAATCGGCGGTCGGCTGAATGCCGGAGAGCACACGCGGGCGGCGGGCAACGTCGGACATGGGCGCCATTGTGTCAGTCTCGGGCCGGGAACCGCGAATCCCCCACCGGGTTCCGCCGATGTTCGAACCTGTTGACTTATGAGCGTTTTTGGACAATTCTATGATCGCTTGGTCATCCGAACCTGACGAAAGGCCTTAGTCGTGAAATTGCTCGTCACCGGAGGCGCCGGCTACGTCGGCAGCGTGACCAGCAGGCTGCTGCTGGACGCCGGACACGAGGTCGTCGTGCTCGACAACCTGCGCACCGGCTTCCGCGAGGCGGTGGCCCCCGACGCCACCTTCGTCGAGGCGGACATCGCCGACGCCGCCCGGGTCCTGACGCCGGAGGCGGGCTTCGACGCCGTGCTGCACTTCGCCGGGCTCATCGCCGCCGGTGAGTCGATGGCCAAGCCCGAGCTCTACTGGCACGAGAACGTGATCAAGTCACTCGCGCTGCTCGACGCGATCCGGGCCGCGAAGGTGCCGCGGGTGATCTTCTCATCCACCGCCGCGGTCTACGGCAACCCGGTCGAGCTGCCGATCACCGAGTCCTCGATCAAGGCGCCGACCAGCACGTACGGGTCCACCAAGCTGACCTTCGACCTGGCACTGACCTCCGAGACGTTCGCACACGGCCTGGCCGCCGTCTCGCTGCGCTACTTCAACGTCGCGGGCGCCTACATCAGCGGCGAGCACGAGATCGGCGAGCGGCACGACCCGGAGACCCACCTCATCCCGATCACCCTGCAGGCCGCCGCCGGCAAGCGCGAGAAGCTGCAGCTGTTCGGCGACGACTACCCCACCTCCGACGGCACCTGCGTCCGCGACTACATCCACGTCCAGGACCTCGCCCGCGCCCACCTGCTGGCGCTGGAGGCGGCGGTGGCCGGCGAACACAAGATCTACAACCTGGGCAACGGCAACGGCTTCTCCAACAGGCAGGTCGTCGAGGCGGCCCGCGAGGTCACCGGCGCCGCGATCCCGGTCGAGATCGCACCCCGCCGTGACGGCGACCCCGCGACCCTGGTGGCCTCGTCGGCCCGCGCCCGCGACGAACTGGGCTGGGTGCCCGAGAAGAACACCCTCCAGGCCATGATCGGCGACGCCTGGGCCTTCTACCGCAAGCATGTGGCATGAGCGAGCTT
>NZ_JBHTDO010000002.1:355531-541316 GCF_042666575.1 Actinoplanes sp. GCM10030250
GAGCTTGCGAGCGAATCATTCAGCTCAGTCTTGAACTCATGGCGACGCCGGAGCGAAGCGGAGGTGGCGGCATGAGCGAGCTTGCGAGCGAATCATTCAGCTCAGTCTTGAACTCATGGCGACGCCGGAGCGAAGCGGAGGTGGCGGCATGAGCATTCAGGAGGCTGCGGGGGCGGCGTTCAGGCAGGCGTACGGGACTGAGCCGGCCGGATTCTGGGCAGCGCCGGGCCGGGTCAACCTGATCGGCGAGCACACCGACTACAACGACGGTTTCGTGCTGCCCTTCGCCCTGCCGCAGCGCACGATCGCCGCCGTCGGCCCGTCCACGGACGGCCGCTGGTCGGTCTGCTCCACGATCGCCGCCGACCCGGTCACGTTCGGCGTCACCGAACCGGGTGAGGTGACCGGCTGGGGTGCGTATGTCGCCGGAGTGGTCTGGGCCCTGCGCGAGGCGGGCCACGAGGTGCCGCCGGTCCGCATCGCTCTCGCCTCCGACGTTCCCCTCGGCGCGGGGGTCTCCTCGTCGGCCGCGATGGAGTCGGTGGTGCTCACCGCACTGATCGACGTCGGCGGCCTGGACGTGCCCCTGGAGAAGCGCCCGGCGATCGCCCAGCGGGCCGAGAACCTCTACGTCGGCGCGCCCACCGGCATCCTGGACCAGTCGGCGTCCATCCGCTGTCAGGAGGGCAGGGCGCTGTTCCTCGACTGCCGGTCGTACGAGGTCGAGCAGATCCCGTTCGACCTGGCCGCCGAGGGCCTGGCCATCCTCGTGATCAACAGCAACGCCCCGCATCAGCACGTCGACGGTGAGTACGGCGCCCGCCGCAAGACCTGCGAGGCGTCCGCGAGCGCCCTGGGTGTCACCGCCCTGCGTGACGTCTCCGTGCCGGAGCTGCCGCAGGCTCTGGAGCGGCTGGACGACGACGTGATGCGGCGGCGCACCCGGCACATCGTCACCGAGAACCAGCGGGTCCTGGACACCGTCTCGCTGCTGCGCTCGGGCCGGGTCCGCGAGATCGGCCCGCTGCTGACCGCCTCGCACGCCTCGATGCGCGACGACTTCGAGATCACCGTGCCGCAGGTGGACGTGGCCGTGCAGGCCGCGCTGGAGTCCGGAGCCTACGGCGCCCGGATGACCGGCGGCGGATTCGGTGGCTGTGTGCTCGCCCTGGTCGACGCCGACCGGGCGGACGCGTGCGCGGCAGCCGTTGCCACGGCCTACGAGCAGCACGAATTCACCGCTCCGACCAGTTGGGTGGCTGTCGCCGGCCCCGGCGCGACCCGGCTCTGACACCGCGGTCACCGGCCCCCGAAAGTCCGGAGAGGCCTACGGGGGCCACCAATCCGAGGGGGGTGGTCGGCCTTTCATCCGATCACCCGCAGGAGCGAGACCAGGGGCTGAACCGGCCGGAGCGCGGTTATGGTGTCCGGCATGGGGGTCAGCGCACCGTATCTTTCCGATGACACCGAGCAAGGTGTCTCCATCAGCGTCGACAACGTCGAGGACGCTGCCGTCTCGCTGCTCACGGTTCGTGGCCCCTGGGACGCCCAGCTTCGCTACAGCGCCTCGGTGACGCTGCGCCAGTGCTTCACCGAGCATCCCGACGGCCTGATCGTGGACCTCACCGGCCTGCTCGACCCGCACAGCGAGAGCGCGTCCACCTGGACGTCCGCTCAGCACGCCGCGGCCGGCCTGCAGCCACCGGTCCACCTCGCTCTCTGCGTTCCCCCGGACCTGCCGCTCGCCGACCTGATGCAGGGCCTGGGCGCCGGCCGGTACCTGCCGATCTACGCCAAGGTGGACCAGGCGCGGGTGGCGCTGGCCGGGCGGTTGCCGGGTGCGGAGCGGCTGAGCCTCACGCTGACGCCGGACCCGGACGCACCGAGCGTGGCCCGCAACCTGGTCAGCGACGCCTGCCTGGCGTGGGGACTCGTGCATCTGCTGCACCCGAGCCGGCTGGTGATGTCGGAGCTGGTGACGAACGCTGTCGAGCACGCGGGCACCGAGATCCGGGTGGTGGTGACCCGGCGGGGTGCGGGCCTGCACCTGTCGGTGGCCGACGACGACCCGCGGCTGCCGGAGATGATCCAGCTGACCCGGCCCCGGCCGGACGTACCGCTCGACGTGCGCGGGCGAGGACTGCGGACAGTGCAGGAGACAGCCGTCCAGTGGGGTTCCGTACCGGCCGGGAAGGGCAAGGTCGTGTGGGCGGCGGTCCGTGACCACCGCCCGTCAACCTGACGACTGCTAGCGGGCCTCGATGATCATTCCGGCGGCGACGGTCCGGTTCGTGGTCTCGTCGATCAGGATGAAACCGCCGGTCGTGCGGTTGCGCCGGTACTCGTCGGCCAGCAGCGGCACCGTGGTGCGCAGCCGGACCCGGCCGATCTCGTTGAGCGCGAGCTCGCCGGCGCTCTCGTCGCGGTGCAGCGTGTTCACGTCCAGCCGGTACTGCAAGCCCCGGACCACGGTACGAGCGGTCCGGGTGGTGTGCTTGATCGCGTACCTGGCGCCGACGCGCAGCGGTGCCGTCTCGTCCATCCAGCAGATCATCGCCTCGACGTCCTGAGCGGGCGTCGGCGCGTTGTGCGGCCGGCAGATCATGTCGCCACGCGAGATGTCGATCTCGTCGGTCAGCCGGACCGTCACCGACATCGGCGGGAACGCCTCGTCGACCGGGCCGGCGGCGGTGTCGATCGACGCGATCTTGCTGGTCATGCCGGACGGCAGGACCATCACGTCGTCGCCGGGCTTGAGGATGCCGGAGGCGACCTGCCCGGCGTAGCCGCGGTAGTCGGTCACCGTCGTCGACTGGGGACGGATCACGTACTGCACCGGGAAGCGGACGTCGACCAGGTTGCGGTCGCTGGCGATGTGCACGTGCTCCAGGTGGTGCAGCAGCGACGGGCCCTCGTACCACGGCGAGTTCTCCGAGCGGGAGGCGATGTTGTCGCCGTTCAGCGCGGAGATCGGGATGACGGTCAGGTCGGGTGCGTCGAGCTTCGCGGCGAACGAGGTGAACTCGTCGGCGATCTTCTCGAAGACCTTCTGGTCCCAGTCGACCAGGTCCATCTTGTTGACGCACAGCACCAGGTGCGGGACACGCAGCAGCGAGCAGAGGAAAGCGTGCCGGCGGGACTGCTCGACCAGGCCCTTGCGGGCGTCGACCAGGATCAGCGCCAGGTCGGCGGTGGAGGCGCCGGTGACCATGTTCCGGGTGTACTGGATGTGCCCCGGGGTGTCCGCGATGATGAACTTGCGCCGCGGCGTCGCGAAGTAGCGGTACGCCACGTCGATCGTGATGCCCTGCTCCCGCTCGGCGCGCAGGCCGTCGGTGAGCAGAGCCAGGTTCGTGTACTCGTCGCCGCGGGACGCGCTGGCCGCCTCGACGGCCTCCAGCTGGTCGGCGAAGATCGTCTTGGTGTCGAACAGCAGCCGCCCGATGAGCGTGGACTTACCGTCGTCGACGCTACCGGCGGTGGCGAAACGAAGCAGGTCCATGTTGCGCGCGGCGGCGGCGTCAGGCTCGAGAACTGCCTGGCTCATCAGAAGTAACCCTCTCGCTTACGGTCTTCCATCGCGGCCTCGCTGACCTTGTCGTCGCCGCGGGTCGCGCCACGCTCGGTGATCCGGGTGGCGGCGACCTCGTCGATCACCTTCTGCACGGTGTCGGCGTCGGAGAGCACGGCGGCGGTCTGCGAGGCGTCGCCGACGGTCCGGTACCGCACCCGGCGGACCTCGGAGGTCTCGCCGTCACGCAGCCGGATGAACTCGTTGACCGCGTAGAACATCCCGTTGCGCTCGACGACCTCACGGTCGTGGGCGTAATAGATGCTCGGCAGCGGGATCCGCTCCTTGGCGATGTAGTGCCAGACGTCCAGCTCGGTCCAGTTGGAGAGCGGGAACACCCGGATCGACTCACCCGGGTGGTGCCGGCCGTTGTAGAGGCCCCACAGCTCGGGACGCTGGTTCTTCGGGTCCCACTGGCCGAACTCGTCGCGGAAGCTGAACATCCGCTCCTTGGCCCGGGCCTTCTCCTCGTCGCGCCGGGCGCCGCCGAAGAGGGCGTCGAAACGGTATTTCTCCACCGCGTTGAGCAGGACCGGGGTCTGGATCCGGTTACGCGTGCCGTCGGGGAGCTCGCGCACCAGACCGGTGTCGATCGCCTCCTGCACGCTGGCGATCACCAGGTTGAGGCCGAGCGAGGCGACCCGGCTGTCCCGGTACTCCAGGACCTCGGGGAAGTTGTGCCCGGTGTCGATGTGCATGACCGGGAACGGGATGCGCGCCGGGGCGAACGCCTTCTCCGCCAGGCGCAGCATCACGATCGAGTCCTTGCCGCCGGAGAAGAGCAGCACGGGGCGCTCGAACTCGGCCATCACCTCCCGCATGACGAAGATGCTCTCCGCTTCGAGAGCATCCAGATGCGAAACGCGGTAGGGCTTCGTCTGGCTCATTACTTCAGTCCCCAGACCTTTCTCCGGCGATTGGGCACGGGCGTTGCCGAGTCGTCATTGTTGCGGAAGATGCCTCTGCAGTGCAGCAAGCAACCGAGGAGCGAGATCTTTGCGACACACGACCAGGTCCGGAAGCTTGGGATCGGCCTGGTTGTAGGCCAGCGGGGAGCCGTCGATGCGTGACGCGTGAAGTCCGGTGGCCAGCGCCACAGCGGCCGGTGCGGCCGAGTCCCACTCGTACTGGCCGCCGGCGTGCACGTACGCGTCGGCCTCACCGCTGATCACCGCGGCGATCTTCACGCCGGCCGAGCCCATCGGCACCAGCTCGGCGCCGATGTCCTCGGCGAGCGCGGTGACGAACGCGGGCGGCCGGGTCCGGCTGGCCGCGATCCTGATGGCCCCGCCGGTGGCCGACTCCAGCGGCATCGGCGGGTAGGCGGGCGGCTGGTCGGTGGCGAAAGTGCGGTGCTGGGCCGGCATCGCCACGGCACCCGCGGCGAGGCAAGCGGGGCTGGAACAGTCGGCGGTCCAGAGGGCCACGTGCACGGCCCAGTCGGTACGGCCCTCCTCGGAGAACTCCCGCGTCCCGTCGAGCGGGTCGACGATCCACACCCGGGAGGCGCTCAGCCGGTCCGGTCGTACCGTGTGCTCCTCACCCTCCCGCCAGGCGACGCGGGCGTGCTCGTCCTCCTCGGACAGCACGGCGTCGGCCGGGCGCCAGCGGGCCAGCTCGGCCCGGAGCAGTTCGTGAGCGGCGTGGTCACCCGCGGATTTGAGAGCTTTCGGGTCGGCGTACCCCATCTCGGCACGGACCTGGAGCAGCACCTGGCCGGCGCGTTCCGCCAGCCAGCGGGCGAACGCGGCGTCGATGACCGGCGGCGTGCCGCCCTCACCGGAGTCCCGCTGACCAGCAATGCGCGCGGACGTCTTCGTCTGCTCGCCCATCGTCTCGCTCCTCACTCACCGTCGGCGGGCGCCGAACGTTCAGTACGCTCCGGATGACCGCACCACGGCGGTCACTGTCCTGAGCAGGATCACCAGATCCAGGCTCAGGGACCAGTTCTCGACGTAGCGAAGGTCGAGCCGGACCGCCTCCTCCCAGGAGAGGTCCGACCGCCCGGACACCTGCCACAGACCGGTCATGCCCGGCTTGACGGCCAGGCGGCGCCGCACATCGTCGGCGTAGGCGGCGACCTCCGTCGGCAAGGGCGGCCGCGGGCCGACCAGCGACATCTGCCCCAGCAGGACATTGAGCAGCTGCGGGAGCTCATCCATCGAGAACCTGCGCAACCACCGTCCGACCGGAGTGACACGCGGGTCGTCGCGGATTTTGAAGAGCACACCGTCGTGCTCGTTGAGGTGTCTCAGCTCAGCCAACCGGGCCTCGGCATCGACATACATGCTGCGGAACTTGAAGATCCGGAACTGACGGCCGTCACGTCCCACGCGCACTTGCCGAAAGAGTACCGGTCCACGGGAGGTGAGTCCCACGCAGAGCGCCACGCTCAGGAGCACCGGACCGAAAAGGACCAGAAGCAGGAACGCGCCTACACGATCGACCATGTCCTTGACCAACCGCGATCCGCCGTGCAGCCGGGGATGCTCGACGTGCAGCATGGGCAGCCCGTCGAACGGCCGGATGGTGGTGCGCGCCCCGGCCACGTCGACGAGCGCACTGGCCACCACGAGGTCCACCTCGTCGCGCTCGAGCTGCCAGGCGAGCCTGCGTACCGCGGCGCCGTCCAGCTCGGGGCAGCTCAGCACGACCACGGTGTCCGCATCGGCCTGCTCGACGGCGTTCGCCACGTCGTCGAACGTGCCGTAGACCGGCAGATCGGTCACGCCTATCCCGTCGGCGCCCGGCGGCAGGCAGGCGCCGACCACCTCGAGGCCGTGGTACCGCTCGCGGCGCAGCTGCCGGGTGATGCCGATGACCGAGAGCTCGTGTCCGACGACGATCACCCTACGGAGGTTCTCCCCGCGGGCCCGGGCACAGTGCAGGCGCTTGCGGAGCGCGAACCGCGAACCGACCACCGAGGCCACCGCGATCGGCAGGGCGACCAGGACGTACGACCTGGCCAGGTCCAGATCGAGGGCGTACGAGACGACGGCCGCCCCGGCGATCAGGCCGACACCGCCGCGGATCACCCGCTGGTATTCATCACTGCCGACGAAGAGGAAACGTCGCTCGTACGCGCGGCAGAGCGCCAGCGCCAGCAGCAGCGCCACCGGCAGCAGCGCGGAGAGCACCAGGTAGGCGCGGTTGTACTGGGTGACGGCGTCACCGAAGCGAACCATGAACGTCACGGCACCGGCGGTCACCCCGGCGAGCAGGTCGGTGAGGATCAGTGCCCAGACGTACCGGCGTTCCCAGAGCTGCCGCCGCGACATCGCCGCGTGCCGGCCCCGGACCCGCAGGAACGGGCGGGTCGCCGCCCGGACCGCCTGCGAACGGCTCGGCCGAGTGGACCAGTGCCGCTCCATCGCGCGATTCCGCGCCCGGTCCGCGTTCGTCACCCGATCGGGGGTGGGTCGTTCGTTGCGGTGCCGCTCCCCCGCACCGGTCGGCGGCGAGCTGAGCGGCGCCCGATCCGCCGCGCCCGCGGGCGGCGAGTTCAGCGGCGCCCAGTGCCGTTCCTCCGCACCGGCCGGCGGCGAGTTCAGCGGCGCCCAGTGCCGTTCCTCCGCACCGGCCGGCGGCGGGCTGAGTGGCGCCACCACCGGGCCAGGGATCTTGTTGAGAGCCGATCCCCGCTGGGGAGAACGCTGCGGACCGCGGTTGCCGGGAGGATGATTCGCCAGGCCGTGACCCGGCGGCGGATCCTGCGGTACGCGATCGGGCCGGATCGCCGGCAGGATCACCGTGGGTTCGGTCAACGCGTCCGCCCGGTCCTCGGACACGTCCTGCGACATCCTCGAACCTCCCGTCACGTCAATCCAACGCACCGATTGCGTGCGTCCGTGTGACCAACGGATGGACGGCGGAGCGCGTCACGGGATCCCGGGGCGGACAAAACGACCCAAACGGATTTTTCTATTTTTTCCGCCGAGTCTCAGACCCCGTGGTACTTGTTCTGCGCCCACTCGACGCCCTCGAGGATGATCGCCTCGGTCACGTCGGCTGCCCGATCCACCAGGAAGTCCAGTTCCTTGCGCTCCACCGCGGAAAAGTCGGAGAGCACGTAGTCGGCCGGATCCTGCCGCCCCGGCGGGCGCCCGATCCCGAACCGCACGCGGGCGTACTCCTTGCTCGCCAGCGACTTCGACATCGAGCGCAGCCCGTTGTGACCGCCCTCGCCCCCACCACGTTTCGCCCGAACCTGTCCGAACGGCACATCAAGCTCATCATGCACCGCGATCACATTCGCCACGGGAATTTTGAAGAACTGCGCCAGCGACACCACGGGTGCCCCCGACAGGTTCATGTACGTCAGCGGCTTCACCAGGATCACCCGGGGACCACCGAAGCCCAGCCGGCCCTCGGCCGCCTCGGCCTGCGTACGCTTCGCCCGGCCGAACCGGCCCCCGAACCGGGAGGCCAGCAGGTCAGCCACCATGAAACCCACGTTGTGCCGGTTGGCCGCATACTCCCGGCCGGGATTCCCCAGCCCGACCACCAGCCACGGCGCCTCGTCACTCACCCTTGCCTCCGCTCCCGCCGCACATGAGGACGCACTGCGCCCGCCCCCGGTCGTACATACCGACGCAGCCTCGCGTCCGCTCCGGCCACATACAGATCAGGGAAAGTGCCACCCGGCACTTTCCCTGATCCCTGGCTTACCGCTGCGCTGCTGCGCGACAGACTTACTCCGCGGCCTGGCCCTCGGTGGTGGCCTCGCCCTCGCCGGCCTCGCCCTCGGACGGAGCGGCGTTCTGCGTCGACGCGGTGATCATCGCGAGGACGTAGTCCGCCTCGACCGCGAGCTCGGTGCCCTGCGGGAGGTTGATGTCGCCGGCGGTGATGCGCGAGCCGGCCTCGAGGCCCTCGACCGAAACCTCGAGCTCGGACGGCAGGTGCAGCGCGTCAGCGACCACCGCGACGGTGTTCGACTCGTGCACGACCAGGGTGCTCTTGGCGGCCTCACCGGTCAGCACGACCGGGACGTCCACCTGGATCTTCTCGCCGCGCTTCACGATCAGCAGGTCCACGTGCTCGAACGTGTCCTTGATCGGGTCGCGCTGGATCGCCTTTGGCAGCGCCAGGGTGGCGGCCGCGTTGCCGGCGATGTCGATGGTGAAAATCTGGTTGAGGCCACCGTGACGGATGGCGGCCGCGAACTCACGGACGGGCAGCGCGATGTGCTGCGGCTTCTCGCCGTGCCCGTACAGCACGGCCGGCACCAAGCCGGCCCGGCGCGTGCGGCGGGCACCGCCCTTGCCGAATTCGGTACGGGGCTCGGCGCTGATCTTTACCTCGGACACGGGGAAACTCCTGAAACTCTTCGATGCGGGCTGCGTCTAAGTCTGCGGCTGCGGTATCCGGCAGTGCTGCGGTGGTCACCGTCGACGGTGCGGAAGCCGTCGCCGGCGCTGCCGGGCTAGGGGGCGCGCTGGGCACAGGCCCGGAGCACCGCGTCGATGACGGCGCCTCGAGCGGACTGCGAACCTCAACAGCCCACGAAGCACCCTCGCCGTGGCAACCGTACTAGCTTACCTGGCACGATCGAGCACCACTCAGCGGGTCCGGCAGCCTGTCGGCGTCCGCAAAAAATCACCCCGCCGAATGCAACTTGCACCTCAAAGCAAACGCCCGTCACAGGACGGGCGCGCCAACTCGAGGAAACCGGCTCAGCTGAGGCCACCGAACAAAGTGGTCACCGAACCATCGTCGAACACCTCACGGATCGCCCGCGCCAGCAGCGGTGCGATCGACAACACAGTGATCTTGTCCAGCCGCTTCTCCGGCGACAACGGCAGCGTGTTCGTCACCACCAGCTCGCTGATCCGGCTGTTCTTCAGCCGCTCGGTGGCCGGATCGGACAGCAGCGCGTGCGTCGAGGCCACGATCACGTCCGCCGCACCCTCCTGGAACAGGATGTCCGCGGCCTTCGTGATCGTCCCACCAGTGTCGATCATGTCGTCGACGATCAGGCACACCCGGCCCTCGACCTCGCCGACCACCCGGTTCGCCACCACCTGGTTCGGCTTCAGCGGGTCCCGGGTCTTGTGGATGAACGCCAGCGGGCAACCACCCAGCCGGTCCGTCCACCGCTCGGCCACCCGCACCCGGCCCGAGTCCGGCGCGACCACTGTCATCGGCCGGCCCGCGAACTTCCGCTGCACGTACTCGGCGAGGATGTCCATCGCGAACAGGTGGTCCACCGGACCGTCGAAGAATCCCTGGATCTGCGCGGTGTGCAGGTCCACGGTCAGGATCCGGTTCGCCCCCGCGGTCTTCAGCAGGTCCGCCACCAGCCGGGCCGAGATCGGCTCACGGCCCCGGTGCTTCTTGTCCTGCCGCGAGTACGGGTAGAACGGCAGCACCACGGTGATCCGCTTCGCCGACCCCCGCTTCAGGGCGTCGACCATGATCAGCGTCTCCATGACCCACCGGTTCACCCCCTCGGTGACCGACTGCACCACGAAGGCGTCCGAGCCCCGCACCGAATCCTTGAACCTGACGAAAATCTCACCGTTGGCGAACTCGTACGAGTCCGAAGGCGTCGGCGCCACGCCGAGCACCTGGCCGATCTCCTCCGCCAGTTCCGGGAAACCCCGGCCGGAGAAGAGCATCAGACTCTTACGGTTCTCGGCGACGATGCTGCCCATCGACTCGCGCTCCCGTTAATCAGAGGGTGGGTTCGCAGTGAAGTATCCCTGTCGGGCACGTAACCGCCATGTTTCCGGGCCGCTGCGTGGGATGCCTCACCCCCGCTGGATCACTCCTGGTCAGCAGTGGTATCCGCTGCCTCAGCCGCACGCTGCGCCGCATCCGCGGAAACCGTCCCCGGCCGCCGGCGAGCCGTCCAGCCCTCCACGTTGCGCTGCTGGGCCCGGGTGACGCCCAGGTTGCCCGCCGGTACGTCCTTCGCGATCGCGCTCCCGGCGGCCACGTAGGCGCCCGGACCGATCTCTACCGGAGCGATCAACACGGTGTCCGAGCCGACGAAGGCGGCCTCACCGACGGTGGTCCTGCTCTTTCGCACCCCGTCGTAGTTGGCGAAGATCGTGCCGGCCCCGATGTTGGCCTTCGCCCCGATGGTCGCGTCACCCACATAAGTCAGGTGCGGCACCTTCGCGCCCTCACCCAGCTCGGCGTTCTTCGTCTCGACGAACCCGCCGACCTTGGACTTGCGCGCCAGGCGGGTCCCGGGCCGCAGGAACGAGAACGGGCCCACCGTCGCCTCCGGACCGACCTCGGCACCGATCGAGTGGGTCCGCAGAACGGAGGCGCCCTCAGCCACCACGGTGTCGATGAGCGTCGTA
Source organism: Actinoplanes sp. GCM10030250 (assembly GCF_042666575.1). Classification (NCBI taxonomy): domain Bacteria; kingdom Bacillati; phylum Actinomycetota; class Actinomycetes; order Micromonosporales; family Micromonosporaceae; genus Actinoplanes; species Actinoplanes sp. GCM10030250. Next base: position 366,416 of record NZ_JBHTDO010000002.1, read on the forward strand.
TCCGGACCGACCACCGCGTCCCGGGCCACCGTCGTCGCACCGGACAGCCGGCAGTTCTGATCGATCACTGCGTCCGGCTCCAGCGTCACGGTCACGTCGATCCAGGTCGTCGCGGGATCGAGCAGGAGCACGCCGGAACGCATCCAGCCGTCGTTCACCCGGTCGCGCATCAGCACCCGCAGCCGCGACAGCTCCGCGCGGTCGTTGCAACCGAGGGTCTCGTACGCGAATTCGGCCACCTCGATCGCCACCGGGTGCCCCTGCCCGGCGAGGATCGCGAACACGTCGGTCAGGTACTCCTCGCCCTGGGCGTTGTCCGTGGACAGCTTGCCCAGCGCCTCCCGCAGCAGAACCGCGTCGAACGCGTAGATCCCCGAGTTGATCTCGCGGATCCGGCGCTGCTCCTCGGAGGCGTCCTTCTGCTCGACGATCCGCTCCAGGTTGCCCGCCGCGTCCCGCACGATCCGGCCCAGCCCGCCCGGCTCCGCCACCTCGGCACTCAGCACGGTCGCCGCGGCGCCGGCCTTCTCGTGGGTGGCCAGCAGCGCCTCCACCGTCTCCGGGCGCAGCAGCGGCACGTCACCGCTGAGCACCACGACCGTGCCGGTCAGCTCCGGTGCGGCGTCGAGCGCGATGCGGACCGCGTGGCCCGTCCCGTTCTGCTCGGCCTGCAGCACCGGGGTGGCGTCCGGAGCGGCCTCGGTGAGGAAGGCGCCGACCTCGTCGGCCTTGTGACCCACCACAACGAGCGTGCGATCGGTGTGGATGGCCGAGGCGACCGCGAGGACGTGCCCGAGCAGGGTGCGGCCGAGGAGTGGCTGCAGAACCTTGGGCGTCGCGGACTTCATCCGCTTCCCCTCACCGGCGGCGAGGACGACAACGGTACGGCTGAGGGCCTGGCTCACGCGGGACTCCATCGTTCGCAGTGGCATCTTGCATGGGCGACGTCATGTCGCTCGCAGCCATCGGCGGCTGGTGTCACAAGGGATTTGCTCGGCCGCCAGGACTCGAACCCGGAACTTTTGGACCAAAACCAAAGGTGTTGCCAATTACACCACGGCCGAATATCGCTGGGGACAGCCTAGCGTCTCCCCGCCCGCCAACGATAAGCGGACGAAGCCTCTCGTGTGAACGCCCGGGAGCGCTGTCGATCAAACGACACCGTGAGGCTGACAGGATGGGCCGGTGATGGAACACGGGGATCCCAGAACGACGCCGCGGGTGCGGATGTCGGCAGCTCAGCGCCGGGAGCAACTGATCGCCACCGGCCGGCAACTCTTTGCCGAGCGTGGATTCGAGGCGACGAGCGTCGAGGAGGTCGCGGCCCGGGCGAAGGTGTCGAAGCCTGTCGTCTACGAGCACTTCGGCGGCAAGGAGGGCCTCTACGCGGTCGTCGTCGACCGGGAGGTGCGGGCCCTGCTGGACCGGATCGCCACGGCGCTGACCGCCGGGCATCCGCGGGAGCTGCTGGAACAGGCGGCGCTGGCGTTGCTCGACTACATCGAGGAGGAGCCGCACGGGTTCCAGGTGCTGATCCGCCAGGCGCCGGTGCTCTCCAGCGGCGGCACCTTCTCCAGCGTGATGAGCGACGTGGCGCATCAGGTGGAACACATCCTGGGCGCCGAGTTCAAGAGCCGGGGCATCGATCCGAAGTTCGCCGAGCTCTACTCGCAGGCGCTCGTGGGGATGGTCGCCATGGTCGGGCAGTGGTGGCGGGAGGCGCGCAAGCCGAAGAAGGAGATGGTGGCCGCGCACCTGGTCAACCTGGCCTGGAACGGCCTCTCCCACCTGGAGACCAAACCGGGGCTGCAGACCCGCCGGGTCCGGTGAGACAGACCCGGCGGCGGTCGGCGCCGGATCAGGCGGTGCGGCCTTCGCGCACCTGGCGAGGCGTGCCGGCCTGCGCCTCCGGGACGACCTTGCTGTACAGGCTGACGGTGATCAGCAGCAGCCCGGCGAGGTAGGTGACGACCACGGTGGCGACGCTGGCTCCGAAGAAGTTCGCGTCGGTCCGGATGGTGGCCAGGGAGTAGCTGCCGAGCACCAGCAGGCCCCAGCCGAGGTACTTGTCGATCGCGACGTCGAGGTTGCGCCCGATGACGGTGCCGAGCAGGACCAGGCCGCCGATGACGAGCGTGATGATCGACCAGAGCATGTTGCTCTCCTGGCCGAGCACCCGAACGCCCGTCTCGTTGGCGAACGGCTCACCGGCCGTCTGGATCAGGCCCAGGATGCCGAAGGCGACCAGGTACCCGCCGGTGATGAAACCGACCACGCGGTAGATCGACCGCAAGGGGTGATTGACCGGGTTGTGCGCCATGCTGTCCGTCTCCAAGGTCAGGTGTCTTCGGACCGATTCTCGCGTATCCCCCACAGCGACGCAGGCACACCCCCCGGATCAGTTTCCGGGCACCTGCTCCGCAAGCTCCAGCCAGGTCTCCTCAACCTGCGCCCGCTCCACCTGAACGGCCTTGAGCTGCGCCTCGAGCTCGACGATCTTGTCGTAGTCGCTGCCGTGCTCGGCCAGGCCCTCGTTGATCTTGGCTTCCTTCTCGGAGAGCTTGTCCATCTGCCGCTCCAGCCGCGCAAGATCCTTGCGAGCCTGGCGCAACTCACCCGACGAGAGGCCCGGCGCGCTCTGCGGCGCTTCACCCGCAACCGTTTCCGGTACGACCGGAGCACTCGGATCCGCGACCCGAGCAAGGTATTCGTCGATGCCGCCCGGCAGGTGCACGAGGCGGCCGTCGCCGAACATGCCGTAGGCCGTGTCGGTGACCCGCTCGACCAGATAGCGGTCGTGGCTGGCGACGACCATGGTGCCCGGCCAGGAGTCGAGCAGGTCCTCGAGGGAGGCCAGGGTGTCGGTGTCCAGGTCGTTCGTCGGCTCGTCGAGGAGCAGCACGTTCGGCTCGGTGGCGAGCAGGCGCAGCATCTGGAGACGGCGCCGCTCGCCGCCGGAGAGGTCGCTGACCGGGGTCCAGATCCGCTTGTCGGTGAACCCGAAGACCTCGGCGAGCTGACCGGCGGAGAGCTCCCGGTCGCCGAGCTTGACCCGCTTGGCGACCTCCTCCACCGCCTCCAGCAGGCGCAGGTGGCCCGGCAGCTCCCTGAGCTCCTGGGAGAGGAACGCCGGGCGGACCGTCGAACCGGTGACCAGACGGCCGCCGTCCGGCTTGGTGACGCCCGCCAGCAGCCGCAGCAGGGTGGTCTTGCCCGCGCCGTTGGCACCCAGGATCGCGATCCGGTCGCCGGGGCCGACCTGCCAGGTCAGCTCCCGGAAGATCGGCTTGGGGCCGGCGTTGAGGGTGACCTGCTCGAGGTCGTAGACCTGCTTGCCGAGCCGGGTGGTGGCCAGGCGCTGCAGGCTGACGGTGTCACGGACCGGCGGGACGTCGGCGATCAGCTCGTTGGCGGCGTCGATCCGGAATTTCGGCTTGGAGGTGCGGGCCGGCGGACCGCGGCGCAGCCAGGCGATCTCTTTACGGAGCAGGTTCTGCCGGCGGGCCTCGACGGAGGCGGCGACCCGCTGCCGTTCCACCCTCGCCAGGGTCCAGGCGGCGTAACCACCCTCGTAGAGGTGGACCTCCTCGTCCACGACCTCCCAGGTCGCGGTGCAGACCTCGTCGAGGAACCAGCGGTCGTGGGTGACCACGACCAGGGCACCGCGCCGGGTGACGAGGTGTTTCGCCAGCCAGTCGACACCGGCCACGTCGAGGTGGTTGGTGGGCTCGTCGAGGATCAGCAGGTCGCTCTCGCGGACCAGCAGGGCCGCCAGCGCGACGCGGCGGCGCTCGCCACCGGACATCGGGCCGACGGGCGTGTCCAGGCCGAGATATCCCATGCCGAGACCGTCGAGGATCATGCGGACACCGGCGTCGCCGGCCCACTCGTGCTCGGCGCCCATGCCCTCCGCCAGCCAGGCGGTGCCGAGCACGACGTCGCGCACGGTCGCCTCGGCGGCCAGGGTCAGGGTCTGCGGCAGCGTCGCGACCCGCAGGTCACGACGGTGGGTGACCCGGCCGGAGTCCGGTTCCTCGGTCTTGGCGAGCAGTCGGAGAAGGGTTGATTTGCCGGCACCGTTGAGACCGACGATGCCGATGCGGGCGTCGTCGTCAAGGCCGAGCGAGACGTCGGTGAGCAGCTGACCGGCGGCGCCGTAACCCTTGTTGACCCGGTCCAGGTTGATGATGTTGGCCACGATGCGTCTAGATTACCCGCGCTCCGGGTTGCGGCCCGCGCGCGGTGACCGCCGCCCGGCACACACCCGCCGCGTCCAGCCCCGAAGCCACCCGCTGCGCGTGCGCCGCGTCGGTGGCGAGGAAGACACACGTCGGGCCGGAACCGGAGACCAGACCGGTGACCGCACCCGCCTCGTGACCGGCTTTCAGCACGTCGGCCAGGTGCGGGCGCAGCGAGAGCGCGGCCGCCTGGAGGTCGTTGCCGAGGGCGGCGCCGAGAACCTCGGGATCACGCTGGCGCAGGGCGGACATCAGCTGATCGGCGTCGGCGAGCGCGGCCGGCGGCCAGGAGCTGGCGCGCAACGTGTCCAGTTCCCGGTAGACCGCGGGGGTGGAGAGACCGCCGTCGGCGATCGCGACGACCCAGTGCCAGCTGGTGGGGCGGGCCAGGATCGGGCTGATCGCCTCACCGTGCCCGGTGCCGAGGGCGGTGCCACCGTGCAGCAGGAACGGCACGTCGGAGCCGAGCTGGGCACCCACCACGGCGAGCTCGTCGCGGGACATGCCGAGGCCCCACAGCAGGTCGCAGGCGATCAGGGTCGCGGCGGCGTCGGCGCTGCCACCGGCCAGCCCGCCGGCGAGCGGGATCGACTTGCGCAGGTGCAACCGCGCATATGCCGGGACGCGCCCGTGCGCGGCCAGGGCCCGTGCGGCCCGGATGATCAGGTTGCTCTCGTCGAGCGCCAGCTCGCCGGTGCCTTCGCCCTCCATGGTGAGGGTGAGGGTGTCCCCGCGGCGGGCGGTGAGCTCGTCGAAGAGGCTGATCGCGTGGTAAACGGTGTTCAGCTCGTGATAGCCGTCCGGCCGCAGCGGACCGACACCGAGATGCAGGTTGATCTTCGCCGGCACACGCACCTTGACCGGACCGTGGTGCGGGCGCGGCCGATCGTCGTCCGGTCCCCAGGCTTCGGTCACGGAGTGATGTCCCGAATCGGCAGCACGATCTCGAACGGCTTGCTCAACACCAGTTGCTCCGTCGCATCGGCAACCAGCCGATAGGAATCACCGACCAGGTCATAGGCGAAGACGTGCAGGGGATCCTGCTCGATGCGCCAGTAATGCGGAATGCCCGCGGCAGCATAGAGAGCCGGTTTCACCAGGCGATCGCGTCGCCTGGTGCCCGGGGAGACGATCTCGATGACGGCGACCACCTGTTCCGGCTGGAAGAAGTGATGATCAAGATCGACGGGGCTGTGCAGGATCAGCGCGTCGGGCTCGAGGGTGAAGTCGTGGTCGACCATGACCCCGACAGCCATCTGCGGCTCGAACCCGTCGGGAAGATGCTGATCGAGCCAACCCACCAGCCGCCAATTGATCCTTTGATGGCCACCGGTCGGAGAGGGAACCACGGTCAGGACTCCATCGGCAAGCTCGACGCGGGGGGCGTCATCGGGCAGGTTGAGGACATCTTCGACGGTGTAACCGGCGCGCTTCTGCTTGACAAGGTCAGGGCTCCACAAGACGTCACCCACTGATTCCGCAGTCATGAGTTCACCCCTGCCCTGAATCCAGTCCGCCATGAATCCAGCTCCGTCATGAGTTCGCCTCTGTGGGCTGTGCGTCGGACCGGCTGAGCTTACCGCCGTACCCCGACTGTTTTGCCGCCGCCGCGATCGCGGCGAACTCGCCCACCGTGAGCGACTCGCCCCGTGCCTGCGGGCTGATGCCCGCTGCCCGCAACACCTGCTCGGCCCGATCCGGGCCGCCCGCCCAGCCGGCCAGTGCGGCGCGCAGGGTCTTGCGCCGCTGGGCGAATGCCGCATCCACCACCGCGAAGACGTCGCGCCGGTCGGCACCCGGAGGCGAGTCCTGCCGGGTGAAGGCGACCAGCCCGGAATCCACGTTGGGCACCGGCCAGAACACCGCGGGCGGGACCTTGCCGGCCGACTTGGCGGCCGCGTACCAGGCGAGCTTGACCGACGGCACGCCGTACACCTTCGAACCGGGACCGGCGATCAGCCGGTCAGCGACCTCCTTCTGCACCATCACCAGCCCACCGCGCAGGGTGGGCAGCTCGGCGAGCAGATGCAGCACCACCGGGACCGCCACGTTGTACGGCAAATTCGCCACGAGCATGGTCGGCGCCGGGTCGAAGCGGTCGCCGGTGACCCTCAGCGCGTCCGCGGCGTGCACGGTGAGGTGCGCTGCCCGGACGGTGTCCGGCAGGGCCGCGGCCAGCACCGGGTCGATCTCCACCGCGTGGACGTGGCGGACCGCGCCCACCAGCCCGAGGGTCAGCGAGCCGAGCCCGGGGCCGACCTCCAGGGCGACGTCGCCGGGTACCAGGCCGGCGGCCGCGACGATGCGCCGGATGGTGTTCGGGTCGTGCAGGAAGTTCTGGCCGAGCTTCTTGGTCGGCGCGACGCCGAGGCGCGCGGCGAGTTCCCGGATCTCCGCCGGGCCGAGGAGTGCGTCAGCCATCCCCAGAGCCTAGGACGGACCTCGTCCTCGCTGGACGCCGCCAGGTAGTAATGGAGTCATGACGGAACTGCTGGCGCTGCGAGGAGTGGTCGAGGCAGCTCCGGACTTGGTGGCGGGGGTGCTGCTGGACGTGCGGCCGGGTGGGCGGTCGCCGCTCGCCACCGGCGGCCCGGTCGAGGAGGACGACGGCGACGAGTTCGTGGTGGTCCGCGACGGCAGCCGGCTGACCGTCCGGATCGACCGCACCGCCCGCTCGGTGACCCAGGAGGGCGAGTGGTGGTACCGCGGAGTCACCTCGGTCGAGCCGGACCCGCGCGGCGCCCTGCTGGTCACCCGGATCTACAACATCGCGCCGGGGCACGGCTGGGCGGTGCGGATGGTGTCGCGCGGCCCGCTGCACGCCGCACCGACCGCCTTCGCGACCCAGTTGGAGCAGCTCAGCCGCGAGCTGGGGGTAGCCGCGTGGGTCGAGGTGGACTAGGCCTCCCGGAGCAGGATCAGCGCCAGGTGCCGAAGACCCGCTCACCGTTCGCCGAGATCGTGGCGCAGAGTTCGTCCACGTCGATCCGGCGGGCCTCGGCGAGGGCGCGCACGGTCAGCGGGATCAGGTAGGAGGCGTTGGGGCGTCCCCGGTACGGGGTCGGCGTCAGATAGGGCGCGTCGGTCTCCACCATCATCTGCTCGGGCGGGGTGATCGCGGCCGCCTCGCGCAGGGCGGACGCGCTGGCGAAGGTGACCGTGCCGGCGAAGCTCAGGTAGTAGCCGCGCCGGACGCACTCGGCGGCGAACTCGGCGTCGCCGGAGAAGCAGTGCAGCACCACAGTGTCCGGTGCGCCCTCCGAGTCGAGCACCCGCAGCACGTCCTCGTGTGCGTCCCGGTCGTGGATGATCAGCGCTTTGCCGTACTGCTTGGCGATGGCGATGTGCGCGCGGAAGCTCCGCTCCTGGGCGGCCCGCCCCTCGTCACCCGTACGGAAGGTGTCCATGCCGGTCTCACCGATGCCCCGGACCCGGGGGCGGGCGGCGAGCGCCTCGATCTCGCGCAAGGCGGCGTCCAGATCGGAGAGCCGGGGCGCCTCGTTCGGGTGCAGGGCGACGGCGGCGAGCACCGACTCGTGCCGGTCGGCTAGGTCGGCACCCCAGGCGGACGAGGCGGCGTCCACTCCGACCTGGACGAGGCGGTCCACGCCGCTCTTCGCCGCGGCCGCGATCAGCGACTCGATCGGGTCCCCGGTGCCGTCGCCGGGAACGCCGGCCTCGGAAACAGTGAGGTCGAGGTGGGTGTGGCTGTCGAAGACCGGTACCGCGAGCGGCTCGGGCGCCGGCGGGAACTCACCGGCCCGGCGGGAGCTCTTGGCACGGCGCGATTCCGATGGAGAAGGCATGTGAGACATTGTGCACGTCGCATTTTTCGGTAACCGGCTGTTCATCCCGTATCCACCGTGATCACTTAAGTTGCGCCGCGTGACCGTGACCGGTGAGGACAGTGAGCTCGGGACAGATCCGCTCGATCCGCCCCTGATGGCTCCTCTGCGGCGCGAGCTGAGCTGGCAGCAGGTTCAGTCGATGAGCCAGTCCGCGGGATATCGCGATGATCCGGGACTGCGCCGGATCCGGGCGACCGCGGCGATCCGCCGGGGCACCCGGATGACCAAGGTGCTGTCCGCGGCCCAGGTGGCGGGCCATCTCGGCGGCTGGCTGCCGTACGGGTTCTGCTACCGGTCCTGCGACATCGCCCACCTGCGGGAGCCGGAACAGCTGACGCTGCTGCGCACCGACGGCGCCGCTGACGACCGGGTCGCGTTCGCGCTCCGCTGGCGGGCCACCGACCCGCTGGACTTCGAGGTGCCGGTGGCACCGGCACAACCCGGGCTCGCGGCGCTGCCGTCGCACTCGCGAATCGGCGCGATGGTGCTCGGCACCGGGTTCACGCCGAGCACCGACGACCTGATCCCGGAGTACGTCACCACCAGCTTCGCCGACCTGCCGATGCCCGCGAACGCGCAGTTGCTGGCGCACGTGCCGGGCGGGGACGAGGTGGTGCTCTACTCGTTCCAGCCGGAGCAGAACGGGTGGCTGCGGCTGGCCGGGCCACGCTGGCGCGGGCTCCTCGGCGAGATACCCGGTGTCAGCCCGGACCGCGAGTACGTGCCGTGCACCGCGACCGGCACCGCCAAGCTGGTCGGCCAGATCGACGGCAAGGAGTACGAGGCGGTCGCCGACCCGCCCGGCGAGTTCCGGGTGCGCGCGCTGACCCGGGCGGCCCGCTACCCGGTGCAGACGCTGAGCCGCCGGGCCGAGCAGGCGATGTGGCGCGGGGTGCCCTGCTGGGTTCTGCAGCGCGACGAGACCTGGGCGCGGCTGCGGATGCTCCGGCCGGACGCGGACGCGATCAACGTCCTCGGTGCCCGCTGTTACGAGCGGGGCGTCTACGAGACGTGGGCGCCGGTGGGCGAGCTGTCCGATCATCACATCGCGGATCTCGCGTACCAGCTCTGAGGTGACGCGCAGGGCATGCGAAAAAGGGGCCGGCGAAAGCCGGCCCCTTTCACGTCAGTCGTTTGCTCAGCGGGTGAGCCGCACCTCGCGGGTGCGCTCGACGTAGCGGTCGGCGTAGTCGCCGGCCACCGCGCCCACCAGGAAGTAGCCCTTCGAGAGGCCCTTGGGCAGGGTCAGCGACCACTTGCCCTTCTTGACCGGCACGCGCACCAGGTTCACGAAGCAGGAGTTGAACTGCGCGTCGGTGTTGACGCGCTTCCACTTCTTCTGCGGGGTGAGGCAGTACATCGCGCCCGCCTGGGTCATCCGGAAGGCGGTCAGGTAGACCGAGTTGCGGATCAGGCCGGAGCCCTTGTCGCTGGCCGTACCGCGGACGGTCTTCCAGGAGCTGGCCTTGGTCGAGCTGCTCGGCTTGGTGATGGTCAGCTTCGGCTTCCAGCTGTCCTTCAGCACGTTGACCTTGCCGGCGTACTGGTACAGGCTCGCGCCGAACTTGTTCACCGGCGCGACACGGATGGTCCGGACGCCGCTGAGCCGCGTACCGGTCTCCTTGCCGTTGACGACCTTGTACAGGATGTAGCCCTTGACCGTGCCGGACTTCTTGGCGTGGTACGACGTGCTGCCGTCGGCCCAGTCGACGACGAAGCCGGTCGCGCCGGCGGGAAGCTTCTTGACGGTCACGCCGAACGACACGCCCTGGTACACCTTCTTGGTGCTCAGGGAGTAGGTGCCCTTCGCCGGCGTGGTCACCGAGACGGACTTCGGCGCGGTCGTGAAGGAGTTGCCGGCCTTGTCGGTCAGCGTCACGGTCACGTTGAACTTGCCGTTGCGGGCGTACCGCTTGTTGACGGTGACCCAGCTCGGGTAGAGCTGCGTGCTGGTGCCGTCACCCCAGTTGATCTTCCGGTTGATCTGGTTGTCCGGCGTCACGTTGTCGCCGAACTCCGAAATGTTCTGGTTGAACACGAGGGTCTGGCCGAGCCAGAGGCCACCCGAGTTCAGGCGGAACGTGCCGGTCGGCTTGACGGTGTCCGGCGTCGCGGTCGGCTCCGTGGTCGGAGGCGTCGTCGGCTCGGTGGTCGGCTCCGTGGTCGGAGGCGTCGTCGGCGCGTCGGTGGTCGGCTCCGCAGTCGCCGTCGCCGTGGCGGTCGGCGTCGTGCTCGTCGGCGTCGTCGGAACGGGCGCGTCGGTGGTCGGCTCCGTGGTGCTGGGAGTCGTGGTGGTGGGAGTCGTCGGCTCCTCGGTCGCGGCGAGAACGGGCACCGCAGCGACGGGCGCAACGGCCTGAGCCGGCGACGTGTAGACCGCACCACCTGCAACCAGCGCGCCGCTGACGATTGCCGTCAGCAGAGGACGCGAGAGGCGAGGCTTCACAGGTTCTCCTTCGAGAGGGGTTGATCCACACGAAGGACGGGCGAGCGGATCCGGCGGTAGCGCCGAAACGCGACCGTACCGATGAAACGCTCACGTCCCCCCGTGGCGAAGTGACGGTACCGGATCAACGTCACTTCGATCAATCCCTTAATCGACCATGACACGTGCTATTCACCACATGGTCAACATGCCCGCCGGCACCAACCGGCGCCGACGGGCATGAAGAGAGTAGAACCGCAGGTCAGGAAGCCTCGCCGAGGCGAGCCAGCTCCTCTTCCACAACGGACGGGTCGAGCTTGCGGAACACCGGCTTCGGCGTGCTGAGCGGGGTGCCCGCCACCAGCGGCACCGACCGCCACCTGGCGCCGACGGTGTAATCGCCCATCAGGACCGGGTATCCCGGGCCGCCGTCCAGGTCCTCGACCTCGTGGATCTCCGGCATGGGCGCGTGCACGCCCTCGCCGCCGAGAAGCTCGAAGACCTTCTGTGCGGAGTGCGGCAGGAACGGGGTCAGCAGCGTGTTGGCGTCGCTGACCACCTGGAGCGCCACGTGCAGGACGGTGCCCTGGCGCGGCTTCTCCTCCTCCGACTTGAGCTTCCACGGAGCCTGCTCGGAGAGGTACTTGTTGGCCTCGGCGACCACCCGCATCGCCTCGCCGATCGCCGCCTTCTGCCGGTGCTTCGCGATCAGCTCGCCGACCGTACCGAAGCCCGCCTTGGCCACCGCCAGCAGCGCCTCGTCCTCGGTGGTCAGCTCACCGGCGGCCGGGATCTGCCCGAAGTTCTTCGCCGCCATCGAGATCGACCGGTTCACCAGGTTGCCCCAGCCGGCCACCAGCTCGTCGTTGTTGCGGCGGACGAACTCCGACCAGGTGAAGTCGGTGTCGTTGGACTCCGGACCGGCCGCGGCGATGAAGTAGCGCAGCGCGTCGGCGTCGTAGCGCTCCAGGAAGTCGCGCACGTAGATGACCACGCGACGGGAGGAGGAGAACTTCTTGCCCTCCATCGTCAGGTACTCACTGGAGACGACCTCGGTCGGCAGGTTGAGCTTGCCGAACTCGCCGGCCTCGCCACCCTTGTCGCCCTCACCGGAGTAGCCCAGCAGCAGCGCCGGCCAGATCACCGAGTGGAAGACGATGTTGTCCTTGCCCATGAAGTAGTAGCCGGAGGCGTCCTTGCCCTGCGCGTCCGCCGACCACCACTGGCGCCACGCCTGCGGGTCACCGGTCCGGCGGGCCCACTCGACGGACGCCGACAGGTAACCGATGACCGCGTCGAACCAGACGTAGATCCGCTTGTCGGCCCGGTCGCGCCAGCCGTCCAGCGGGATCGGCACGCCCCACTCGAGGTCACGGGTGATGGCGCGCGGCTGCAGGTCGTCCAGGAGGTTGCGGGAGAACTTGAGGACGTTGGGCCGCCAGTTCTCCCGGTTGTCCAGCCAGCTCCCGATCGCCTCGGCGAACGCCGGCAGGTCCAGGAAGAAGTGCTCGGTCTCGACGAACTGCGGCGTCTCCCCGTTGATTCGCGAGCGCGGGTTGACCAGCTGCTCCGGGTCGAGCTGGTTGCCGCAGTTGTCGCACTGGTCGCCGCGGGCACCGTCGTAACCGCAGATCGGGCAGGTGCCCTCGATGTAGCGGTCCGGCAGGGTCCGCCCGGTGGACGGCGAGATCGCGCCCAGCGTGGTCCGCGCGACGATGTAGCCGTTGCGGTGCAGCCCCTCAAACAGCTCCTGCACCACCGCGTAGTGGTTGCGGGTGGTGGTCCGGGTGAACAGGTCGTACGACAGGCCGAGCCCGTGCAGGTCCTCGACGATCACCCGGTTGTACCGGTCGGCGAGCTCACGCGGGGTCACACCGTCCGCGTCGGCCTGCACCTGGATCGGCGTGCCGTGCTCGTCGGTGCCGGAGACCATGAGCACGTCGTGACCGGCCATCCGCATGTACCGGCTGAAAACGTCGGAAGGCACTCCGAAGCCGGAAACATGACCGATGTGGCGCGGGCCGTTGGCATAGGGCCAGGCGACCGCGGCGAGAACGTGACTCATGGTGCCCAAGCGTAGTGACCCGCACGGGTGCGCTGCGAACGGATTGCCACTCAGCGCGCCGGTATGCCGATTTGTCCCGACACGCCCCATCATTGACGTGCTCGGGGCCGGGTGCCGACGTTGAATGAGGGTGTGACCGGAGACCCGCCGCAACCAGGGGAAACGCCAAGCAGTCAGGGCAACCCGTGGACCTTCGCCGACCCCGATACCGCCTGGTGGCACGGTGAGCCCGATCGGGAGCCGCCCGAACACCCCGCCGCGGCGGCCGGTGCCGGGGACACCGTCGCCCACTTCACCGGAGACGCCGAGGGATCACGGCTGGCCACCGCGAACGAGCTGATGATCATCGAGCCGGGTGGGAGTGGTGCTCCCGAGTCCGGCGGAAGCGATGGTGCTCCGGGCGTACCAGAAAGTGAAACGACGGATCGCAACCGGCCCACCGTGGCCCTCACACCGCACCGGCCGCCTGCCGCGGCATCGCCGCCCGTGGCCCGGCTGGAAAAGCCGGCCCCGGCGTCGCCGCAGGCCGGGACCCACCTGGAGACACCTGCGGCGTCGCCGCAGACCGGGACCCACCTGGAGACGCCTGCGGCGTCGCCGCAGACCGAGGCCCGGCTGGAGAAGATGGAGAACTCCACGTTCTGGCTGAGCGAGGAGGAACGCGCCGCGAGGGCCGCCGGTCAGCCCGACCGCCGCCCGGGCCGGCGCCGGCGACCGCCCACGCACAACCCGGCCAGCGCACTGATCGCCCTCGTCGCGCTCGGCATGCTCGCCGCCTTCTTCGCCTGGGTCAGCGCGGAACCGTTCTGGCTGGCGGCCGGGCACGGCGACAAGGGGTACGCGACAACGACCCGCTGCCACGGCGACGGCCTCACCCAGCGCTGCCACGGCCGGTTCGCCACCGAGGACGGCCGGTTCAGCGTGGCGCGGGTGACGCTGCTCGGCGTCTCCGGCGAGAGCCGCCGAGCCGGCGCGATCACCCCCGCCCGGATGGTCAGCCCGGGGAGCGGCCAGGCGTACGCCGCACCCGCCGGACCGATCATGCACCTGCGCTGGGCGCTCGGCTTCCTGCTCGTGCTGGTCTGCGGTTACGGCATCGCCGAGGCGACCGGCGCCCGCCGGCTCGGATCCCGGGTCCAGCGCAAGCGGGCCGTGATCGCGAGCTTCGCCGGACCTCTCCTGCTGCTCGCCGGCTTCCTGATCGCCGCCTACTAGATCTTGTGGACGAGGGTGTAGACGTCGCGCTTCTTCAGGCCGTACTCGTCGGCGACGGCCTGGATCGCATCCCGGCGTGAGGAACCCGCCGCCTCGCGCCGCGCCACCGCCTCCCGCAACTCGTCGTCGGCGGGCCGCTCCGCCGGGCCCGCCGGCGCACCGCCCACCACCAGCGTGATCTCGCCGCGCAGCGCACCGGCGGCGGCCCAGGCGGCCAGCTCGCCGAGACCGGCCCGCCGCACCTCCTCGTAGGTCTTCGTCAGCTCCCGGCAGACAGCGGCCGGCCGGTCCGCACCGAAGACGGCCGCCAGGTCCTCCAGCGCACCCACGATCCGGTGCGGCGCCTCGAAGAGGACGAGCGTGCGCGGCTCGGCGGCGAGCTCCCGCAGACGGCTGCGGCGGCCCGAACCCGAGCGGGGCAGGAAACCCTCGAAGACGAAACGGTCGCTGGGCAGCCCGGACAGCGCGAGCGCCGTGGTCACCGCGCTCGGTCCGGGCGCCGCGGTCACCGGGAAACCGGCGTCGAGCGCCGCACGGACCAGCCGGTAGCCGGGGTCGGAGACGCTCGGCATGCCCCCGTCGGTCACCACGGCGACGACGGCGCCACCCTCAAGGGCCTCCACCAGTTCCGGCGTACGCCGCTCGTCGTTGCCCTCGAAGTAGGAGACGATCCGGCCGCGCACCGTGACACCCAGGTCACGGGCCAGCCGGTTCAAACGCCGCGTGTCCTCCGCGGCGATCACATCCGCCGAGGCCAGAACGTCACGCAACCGGGTGGAGGCGTCCCCGATGTTGCCCAGCGGCGCCCCCGCCAACACGACCCGTCCAGTGCTTTCCACCGGAAAAGTCCACCACATGACAGAACCCACCGACGGCGGGCGTCACTTCCCGGGCGCACCGCCTACGATCGCGGAGTGACGACGGCGGCGACAGCTGAGACTGACCTCTCCGGAGAGGACTCCCCCGCCGAGGCGGAGTCGCCTTCGGGCGTGCGTGGTGCAACCGACATCGTCCGGCGTCGGCTGTCGACGCTGGACCAGCGCTTCAACCCCTACTCGTGGATAGTCACCGCGATCATCGTGGTGGCGGCGGCGATCCTGCGTTTCGCGGGGATCAGCAATCCCAAGGGATACATCTTCGACGAGGTGTACTACCCGACGGACGCCTGGGACATGCTGCAGCACGGCGTGGAGTGGGACGAGAAGACCAACGGCCCGGCGTATGTGGTGCACCCACCGCTGGGCAAATGGCTCATCGCCTTCGGCGAGCAGATCTTCGGCAACAACGAGCTGGGCTGGCGGTTCTCCACCGCCGTCGCCGGCACGCTGATGATCCTCATCCTGATCCGCCTGACCTACCGGCTGTTCCACTCGATCGTGCTGGCCGGCATCGCGGGTCTGCTGATGACGCTCGACGGGTTCCAGCTCGTGCTGTCCCGCACCTCGCTGCTGGACATCTTCCTCGGCCTGTTCATCCTGGCGAGCTTCGCCGCGCTGGTCCTCGACCGGGACCACTACCGGCGCAGCTGGCGGCGGGCCCTCGACAACGGCTACGACCCATCGGCCACCCCGCACCTGCCACGGATCGTGCCGTGGTGGCTGCTCGTCGCCGGCATCACCTTCGGGATGGCCTGCGGCGTCAAGTGGAGCGCCCTGTTCTTCGCGCCGTTCTTCGCCGCCATGGTGATCGTCTGGCGGGTGCAGGCGCGCCGCTCGGCGGGCGTCCGCGGGCCGATCATCGCCGGCATCCTCGGCGACCTCGGCTGGCTGCTGCTCAGCTTCGCCCTGATCTTCCTGGTGTATCTGGCCAGCTGGACCGGCTGGTTCGTCACCGACACCGGCTACTTCCGCCACTACCGGGAAGCCAACGGGCTGAGCGAGCCGCCGATCATCGGTGCGCTGCTCAACCTGGCTCACTACCACTCCGAGGCGTACAACTTCCACAGCGGCCTGACCGAGCGCCACACGTACCAGTCATGGCCGTGGCAGTGGCTGCTGCTCGGGCGCCCGGTCGCCTTCTACTGGAGCGGCAACGGCAACTGCGGTGCACCCAGCTGCGCCGCCGAGATCCTGCTGCTCGGCACGCCGATCCTCTGGTGGTCGTTCCTGCCGGCCCTCGGTGCCCTGGTCTGGCTCGGCATCGCCCGCCGCGACTGGCGCGCCTACGCCATCTTCACCGGCGCGGTCGCCGGCCTGCTCCCCTGGTTCTACTACGCGGTCGCCGACGGCCGGACGATGTTCGCCTTCTACGCCCTCCCCGCCCTGCCCTTCCTGATCCTGGCCGTCGTCTACGTCCTCGGCGCGATCATGACCCCACCGGGCGGCCTCGTCTCCGGCCCGAACCGCTCCGACCGCCAACTCGTGGGCACTGTCGTCGCCACGACGTTCGTGGTGCTGGTGGCGCTCTGCTTCGCGTACTTCTACCCCGTCTTCGTCGGAAACCTCATGCCGTATGACGACTGGTCCGTGCGTATGTGGCTGGGCAGTCGGTGGATTTAAAAGCAGGGCATTCCGTACGACCGACGTAAAGCTCTCGAGGGTCAGCGCGACCACCTGCCACCCCAGACCATCCGGCGACCGCCGGGCGTGAGTGGGTGGTCGCCCACCCCCCGCTCTCCCGCCCGCCCAGCCCAACCCACCAGCTGGCCCTCAGCGGGGCCCCCGGGCCCAAAACACCCCGCCCAGCCCCAGCCCAACCCGCCGGCTGGCGCACAGCGGGGCCCCCGGGCGTGAAACGCCCCGCTCAACGCCAGCCCAACCCGTCGGCTGGCGCACAGCGGGGCCCCCACGCCCGAAACACCCCGCTCAGCGCCAGCCCATCCCGTCGGCAGGGAGGCAGCACTGGGGACCAGCCGGGGTCTGCGCGGACGCTTGGTCGGCGGCCGGCGCGCGCGGGCTGGGCATTGAGGGCGATGAGAGCTCGGAGTGGAGCAAGCACACTCGGGGGGTGTTGGCAAGGCCTGGGCTGCCGACTAGTCAGGCGGGCGGGGCTTGCTGCAAGTAGGGCGCGCCCCGATCGCCTGCCACGGGGGAAGCGGGCGATAGGGGCGCGCAACATGCAGCTTAACGAGGACGGATGGCGCGCACAACGGGTGCCTGCACAAGATTGCCGTGTCGCTCCGAGCATCCCAGCGATTCGGACATTAGCCTCTTATCTCGCTATTAGGTTTTATCGCTTCGCGAAGAATGCTCGATTATCCAGTCGGGAATGCGACAGCAAATTGATCGGGATTTCGGCGTAACGTCTTTTGCCCGCGACCCGCACCGCAGCTCAGCGGAATGCGCGGGAGAGTCGGACACCAAAGACCCCATCGGGTCAATTCGCCGACCTCACCATTTCGTCCTATTTCAGGGGATCAGTCGGCCGTCACCCTTGTGAGTGATAAGTGCCAAGATCGCGATAAATGTTCTTAAGCTCGCCGCGTGACTTCGCAGGAACCCAAAACCCCGCCAACCGCCGATCCCCACATGCCGGACACGGAAGTGATCGCCGTCTCGTCACCCGCACCGGTGTTCGTCGACAGCACCGGTCGGCGTAGCCGGTTACTCCGGCGCATCGCGCTGGGCTTCGGTGTCCTCGTCGTCGCCTACGGGGGGCTGCTCAGCGTCAGCCTGGCCGGCGGTCCGGTCAGCTCCAGCGCGGTGCTGCCGCTGCCGGGCCTCGACGACGACAAGGATCGTGACGAGCCGGTCCCGCCACGGCCCCTGCCGAGCCCGACCCCGGCTCCCGGCACCACGGCACCGCCGCAGCGCTATGTGGCGGAGTCCGTGCAACGCCGGTCGGAGGAGGTGCTGAGGCGCCGCAGCACCCCTGTCACGTCGCGGCCGTCCAGCAGCACCCCGACCAGGTCGCCGAGCACCAAGCCGACGACCAAGAAGCCCGCACCGGCGACGACCACGACGAAGCCGACCGAGTCGACCACCAAGCCGGGCACCACCACGAAGCCGGTACCCGGCCCGATCGTCACGACGACCACCCCGCCGGTCGAGGTGCCCCCCGCCCCGCCGGCACCGCCCGGCACCGGCGGCGAGGCGGGCGGCGGCCAAGCGGGCGGCCAGACCAGCGGCGGCCAAGCAGGCGGCAGCGCGACCGGCGGCGGCCAAGCAGGCGGCGGCGCGACCGGCGGCGGCCAAGCAGGCGGCAGCGCGACCGGCGGCGGCCAAGCGGGCGGCGGTGGTGCGGCCGGGCAACCGGCGAAGCCCACCTCGGCGCCCAGCCGGCCGGCGACCGTGGACCCGGCCCCGCCGGCGCTGCCGCCGGCTGACGACCCCGCGGATGTCGCCCAGCCGCCCGCCAAGGCGTCGGCGTGACCGCCACCCCCACCCGCCGAGCCCGCACCCGGGGACGGAGCCGGCGGCGCATCCTGCCCCGGCCCCGGGTCATGCTCGGCACCCTGCTGATCGGGTTCTTCGTCGCCGTCCTGGTGGTGCAGGCCTACATCAACGCCGAGTTCAAGAGCGACCACGTGCAGACCGAGGTCGGTGACCAGGCCGCGGTGCCGATGGCCATCCGCGGCGGCGGCCCGGTCATCAACACCACCGGCGGCCAGGAGAGCACCAGCCGCCTGCCCGAGCGGACCATCGCGCTCACCTTCGACGACGGCCCGGATCCCGAGTGGACGCCGAAGGTCCTCAAGGTGCTGCGTGACAACGACGCCCACGGCACCTTCTTCGTCGTCGGCTCCCAGGTGGCCCGGCACCCCGAGCTGACCAGGCAGGTCGTGGCGGGCGGCAACGAGCTGGGTCTGCACACGTTCACCCACCCGAACATGCAGCGGCTCGCCCCGTGGCGGCGGGAGCTGGAGCTGTCGCAGAACCAGGTGGCCATCGCGCGGGCGACGGGCGTACGCACAAACCTGGCCCGCTTCCCGTACTCCTCCAAGAACGCAGCGATCGACGAGGTGAACTGGAAGATCGTCAAGGAGGCCGGCGCACAGGGCTATCTCGTCGTGGTCAACGACAGGGACAGCGAGGACTGGCAGCGCCCCGGCGTCGACAAGATCGTCCGTAACGCCACCCCGGCCGGAGACAGCTCGGCCATCATCCTGTTCCACGACGCCGGCGGCGAGCGGGCGCAGACCGTCGAGGCCCTGTCCCGGTTCATCCCGATGATGAAGGCTCGCGGCTACCGGTTCACCACCGTCACCGAGGGGCTCAACCTGGGCATCGCCGAGCAGGCCGCGGCCGGTGGCGACCGGGCGGAGAGCACCGAGGCGATCGCGCAGCTCCCGGTCAACCCCGAGGCCCCGCACGCCGACGAGTGGCGCGGGCTGGCGCTGATCGGCACCGTACGGCTGGCGGACGGCCTGGTCACCGTGATCGCCGTGCTCTTCATCATCGTCGGGCTGCTGACCGTCGGCCGTACGGTGCTCATGCTCGCACTCGCCACCCGGCACGCCCGGCAGCGCCGCAGGCCGGACTTCAGATGGGGCCCGCCGGTCACCGACCCGGTCTCGGTGATCGTGCCCGCCTACAACGAGAAGGAGGGCATCGAGGCCGCCGTCCGGTCGCTGGCCCTCGGCGACTACCCGGAGATCGAGGTGGTGGTCGTCGACGACGGATCCACCGACGGGACCGCGGACCTGGTGGAACGGATGTGCCTGCCGAACGTGCGGGTGGTACGCGTACCCAACGGCGGCAAGCCGAACGCCCTGAACACCGGCGTGGCCCTCGCCCGGCACGACCTGATCGTCACCGTCGACGGTGACACCATCTTCGAGGACGACTCGATCCGCCGGCTGGTGCAGCCGTTCGCCGACCCGTCGGTGGGCGCCGTGGCCGGCAACGTCAAGGTCGGCAACCGGGGCACCATGGTCGCCCTGTGGCAGCACATCGAGTACGTGATCGGCTTCAACCTCGACCGCCGCCTCTACGAGGTGCTGAACTGCATGCCCACGGTCCCGGGCGCGATCGGCGCGTTCCGGCGTGAGGCGCTCGCTCAGGTGGGCGGTGTCAGCGACGAGACCCTGGCGGAGGACACCGACGTCACGATGGCGTTGTGCCGGGCCGGGTGGCGGGTGGTCTACGAGGAGCACGCCAAGGCGTGGACCGAGGCACCGACCACTCTGGAGCAGCTCTACCGGCAGAGGTACCGCTGGAGTTACGGCACCATGCAGGCGATGTGGAAACACCGCCGGGCGATCTTCGAGTCCGGACCCTCCGGCCGGTTCGGGCGGGTCGGCCTGCCGTTCCTCGCCCTGTTCGGGGTGGCGCTGCCGATGCTCGCCCCGGTCGTCGACATCATGCTCATCTACGGGCTGGTCTTCTGGGATCTGACCGAGACCGTCATCGCCTGGCTCGGCATGCTGGCACTGCAGATGTTCACCGCGGCCGTGGCGTTCCGCTTCGACCGGGAGTCGCTGCGGCCCCTGCTCCGCCTGCCGTTGCAGCAGTTCGCCTACCGGCAGTTGATGTACCTGGTGCTGATCCAGTCGGCGACCACCGCGCTGACCGGTGGCCGGCTGCGCTGGCACAAGCTCAACCGGGCCGGGCTCACCCCACGGTCGGGCTCCCCGGAGCCGGTACCGGTGGGTGGGAGCGTCGCGCCGGTGGTCGACTCGTGGCCGCCGTCCCTCGGCGACGTGCCGCGGGCGCCCGGCCGTTCCCCGACGGGCCGTGCGGTGGCGCCGCCGGCCGTACCCATGCAGCCCCGCCATTCCGAGGATCTTCGCCATTCCGAGGATCTTCCGTCCGCCGGCTCGCCCCCGGTCGACGGCCTCGGCCCGGTACGCGCCGGGTGGTCCCCCGACCAGCGCGCCGGGTGAACGCGCCGGCCCGCACCCTGATCGTGCAGCCGATCAGGGCGCGGGCCGGCGGCGTCAAGCCGAAACGTCAGGCAATCGCCAGGTCGCGGATCAGATCGCTCGGCCGCATGTCCGCGTACGGGAACACCACATGCAGCGAGGTCCCGTCCCCGGGCCGGTCCGACAGCGCCACGGTGGCGTGATGCGCGTCCAGGATCCGCTTCGCCACGGCCAGGCCACGGTCCGGCCCCGGTACGTCGGCCGGATGCGCGATCGCACCGTAGTACAGGTGCGGGAACAGTTCGGGGCGCATACCGTCCGGAAGATCCATGTCGTCCAGGCGTACCGTCGGCCCTGACTCCATCTCGGTGCCCACCCGCACCCGACCGCCCTCCGGTGTGTACTTGACCGCGGCAAAGAGAAGGTGCGTCAGCACCTGCTCGAGGCGCACCGGATCGGCGATGATCGGCAACGACGGGCCGCCCGCCTGGTTGAGGATCCAGATGTGCTTGCTGGCCGCGATCGGCCGGACCGCCTCCACCGCCCGCTGCGTCACCCTGGTCAGGTCGCACTGCCGCATGTGCAGGCTCTCCCCGCCGAGACCGGCGTCGGCCATCGTGGTGAGGTGGTCGATCAGCTCTCGGAACCCGCGCACGTGCGCCGCCGTCGCCCGGCCCACCAGGTCGCCCATCTCGGCGTCGTGGAAACCGGTGTCACCGAGACGCTCGAGGTACGCCGACATCAGCCGCAGCGACGACCGCAGTTCACCGCCGACCAGGCCGGCCAGGTCGTCCTTGCGGCGTTCCAGTTCCTGGAGCCGGGCCGTGGTGTTGGCGAGCGCGAACGCGTACCGGCGGAGCTCGAGCTGCGCGGTGACCTGGCGGGCCAGCGCGCGCAGTGCCTGCTGCTGCTCGATGTCGAGGTGCCGGGTCACGGTGTCCATGACGCAGAGCGTGCCGAGAGCGAACCCGTCGGTCGTCATCAGCGGCGCACCGGCGTAGAAGCGGACGCCGTTCGGGGCGGCGACCGCCGGGTTGTCGGCGAACCGCGCGTCGTCCCGCGCATCGGGTACGAGAAGCAGGTCCCTGCCGAGGATCGCGTGAGCGCAGAAGGACACGTCCCGCGAAGTCTCCGCCAGTTCCGATCCGGTGCTGGCCTTGGCCCATTGCCGGTCGGCGTCGACCAGGCTGACCATCGCCATCGGTGCTTCGCAAACCCCGGCGGCCAGGGCGACGATGTCGTCGAAGTCCTTTTCGGCCGGGCTGTCGAGGATGTCGAGCGAGTAGAGCGCCGCGAGACGCTCGATCTCGTTGTCGGGCAGGGGTGCTTTCATGCGGGTCACCTCCGAGACTCGCTCAAGAGATACCACCCGAAAGTAGCGATTTTCCTGCTTTGCGCATTACCGGGACAGATGCCCGAGCCATCAGCGCCCGGGTGTGACGTAACGGTCAGGACCGGGAAAGACTTATGCGTACGGCCGTATGCTTCGCGCCCATGAGCACCGACCAGTTCGTCTGCGGGATGTGCGGAGCCGTGCACAGCGGCCCGCCGCTCAGCTTCGCCGCACCGGCCCCGGACTACTGGGAACCGGACATGGCAGACGACGAGGCCTGCCTGCTGGACTCGGACCTCTGCGTCATCAGCGGCGAGCAGTTCTTCATCCGCGGACTGATCGAACTACCGGTGTGGGAGACCGGCGAGACCTTCACCTGGAGCATGTGGGTCTCGCTGAGCCACGCCAGCTTCACCCGCGCCGTGGACGTCTGGGAACAGCCCGGCCGCGAGAGCGAACCGCCCTACTTCGGCTGGCTGTCCAACGCGATCGCCGGCTACGAGCCGTCCACGCTCAACCTGCGTACGAACGTGCACACCCGCGCCGTCGGCGAGCTCCCCTACATCGAGCTGGAACCCACCGGCCACCCGCTGGCGATCGAGCAGCGCATCGGCGTCTCGATGAGCCGCGTCGAGGAGATCGCCGCCCTCCACCTCCACGAGCACCCCCAGGGCCGTTGACCTCGGCGTGAGCGCTCAGTAGAAGTGCGCGTGCGCCGTCTCAGGCAGCACACCGGAACGCTGGTAGGCCCGCCGGATCGAGGCGGCGACCTTGACAACCACGGCCCTGTCCACGCCGTCAGTCGAGCCCGTGACCTCGCCGCCCACCACGTCGACGACGATGTCACCCAGGGGTTTCCCGGCACGATCCGCCGGGCGGAACCGCCAGGACACCTGATCGAGAATGACGAATCCGGATCCACCGGCGCCCTGATCCGCCTCCCAGCGATACAGAAAGCCATTGGGCGCCGGCCCTTCGGCCCAGACACCGAGTGATGCGGTCATCCGCCACCTCCGCTCACGTTTCCGCCGTCACTTCTCACGCTGGTAGCCCAAGCCATCCGCGGCCGCCGCTTCAGGGTCCCATGTGAATCCGGCTTCGATCGTCGCGGCATGGGCCCGGCGGTAGCTGGGATCGCCGGTACGAGCCATGAACTCCGCTTCGTACCGCTCATGCCTCAGCAGGTCGAGGTCGGCCGGATGAGGTTGGCCGTTCACCAGCCTCTGCCATGCCTCGGCGATACGCGGATTCGCGTCGAACAGACCCATCTCGCCCTCCGAATAGGAGTCCAGCAAGTGCTGTTCCCGGAACAGATGACTCTTGATGCGGCCGATGTCAGCGGGCGTGAAGCCGTGATCCCTGGCTGCCTCGGTGATGAAAGGAAGGTCGTCGTCACTCGCCCGGATCATGTCGTAGGCGTCGTCCGCCCACTCCAGCTCGTAATCCATGATGTTGCGCGGCAAGCGCATTTCGCCGCCCGTCTCAAAGCTGCGACCGGCCGGTGCGGCGGTGGGATCCGTACGACTCAGTCGGTGCAGCTGGTGCGCGAGCCGCTCGAGGATCCCGGTCAGCTGGGCGAGCTTGGTCCTCAGGCGGCGCATGCTGTCGAGCAGGGACCGGACGAAATCCTGGATGCGGTTGGCCCACTTCGCCACCAGCGCGGCCACCTGACCGGCCACCACGGGCGTCGCAATTCCGACTCGGACTCACCACCGACATCGCAACGGCGGCATCCATCCTCGGCATAGGGCGCAGCAAGGCCTACGCCTTAGCGAAAAGCAATGCCTTCCCCGTACGAATCATCCGCGTCGGCCGCAGCTACGTCGTACCGACAGCGCCAATCCTTAACTTGCTCGGCATTCCAGCTATCGCGCCTGATTCTTATCCTTTTCTTCCCTCACAATATTCGGTCCGACCTTCTCGAAAGGATGCAGCGTTTCAGGTAGGGCTACACGCATCATGTAGCGGCCAAAGGCCTGCGCCAGATGCTCCTTATATGGCGAGATCATTCGAAGCCGCTCACCCATCAGCGCAGCGTGTTCCTTGCAAAGCGACTTGTCAACGAGGCGAAGGTGATGGAAATCGACCAATGCCCAATCTAGGCTCGGCTCCTCAACATGCTCCGGCAGCAGGAAATAGGCGACATCGGCGCCCTGCACCAAGCTCTTATGAAAGGATGACGACTTCGCCCTATCCGCACAGTTAGACGCGGCGACCATTTTGCGATAAGAGTGAACGTTGGCGACCAAGATCTCCGAGACCTTATCGTTAACAAGGTCACAGGTCTGCGAAAGAACAACATAGTTGCCCCGAGATACTGCTACCTTCGGGCCTTCAACGGGATCAAGTTTTACAACGCGCGGCGTTGGCAGATCAAAAAGGACGTCGCCTTGCTCAATCTCTTGTCCGCCAACAGTGGCGTACCAAGCTAAGGCCATACACTGCCCTTCCTACAAGTCGAAGGCGGAGATGGCCGCACGATCGCGATCATCGAAGAAATGCTCCACCGGAGCATCTTCCACGACGACGGTCGCCCTCACCAGCGATACCTCTTCCGTGAGGGACTCGTCCACCACGAAGTCCTCATAGGAGTCGCTGTACTCCCAGGGGCTCGGCATTGCCATCAGAACGGTAGGGATGACACCAGTGGCAGCACTATCAATCAAGTATTGGCCGACAGCGGGGGGACTAGGAGGAACGTCGTCACTCGTCCATGCGCGAGCCACTCGATCCTCACCGGCGTAAGTTTGAGCGATCGTAGACGCCGGAGGCATCAAAGGGATTACACCACTAGCAGAAAGCAGGTAAGGCGTCGCCCTCTTCACCGCCGCGCGAACTACACTCATTCGAAAAGCTCCCTACACTTCTGGGTAATCAGGGACTCGAATAGCTCGTTTTCCTTGGACTTGAGTCGCTTAAGTTCTTCAACAATCGCGACTTCACTGCCGAGGTTCTCAGAAATCATGGAAACCAAATCAAGATCAAGAAGGACGCCCACCGCATCCTCTGCCGAATCCACCGAGGCGACAGTGAGCGAGAAATGCATTCGCTCTTCCGGGTTAGCCAGCTGAGTGCGGTAAAAGAACCCAGAAACGCCACCCGCAAATGGCATTTCGTCGATTGCCGCAAAGGCCTTGTATGAGAAATAGTCGTTTAGGTTAATTACGCGTCCCGGAACGACTACCTTATTAATGTATCGCAACGACAAAGACTTGAGCCCGCCAAGGGCGGAGAATTCCGACCTCAGAGCTTCGATGTCGCGCTGCACACGGGGCAGGAACTCGTCTTCAAAGCTCACGTAGGGAGCAAGTCGGTGGACCGCCAAAAGATCAGGGCCCACCGTAAGCATCTGCGTCTGGTCGTTGGACCTGAACTGAAACCGAGGTGGGCCATGGACCACCCTCAAGGGTGAAGCGTTCTCACCCACCGGTCCCGCTCCGACGAGGTCCGCCTGAATCAGCTGCTGCTCGACCGGCTCAAGCGGGTACGACCCCTTGAGTAACTCGTACAGGGTCCCCGCGGTCCTGACACTCCACGGCTGCGGCGACTCGAAGACCATCTGACAGACCGCTTCATGGATAGGAGGATTCTTATACTTGCGATCCGTCACTCGGCTCCTCCTCCCTCAGATGGGCTCCTGCCCTGACGATCGTCCCAGCCCACCAGACCACGACGCAACCGAACTCGCCTGGGCAAGCAAGTCGGCCAGAAGTAAAACGTCCTTAAGGACCGACCGCGAGAGGTCAAAACGTTGAGGGCGTCACCGCCCACTAGAACCAGACGTACGACCTCCAAACGCCAACTGTGATCGACGATGCGCGAAGCGACGCACCAAGCCGCGCCTGTGCTAGCAACTTCCACGACGGCCAGATGACGGTCAAACGATCAACGGGCCGGTCGCCGCGATCGGCTACCAGCCCGTTTATCAGGTCTTTCTTGGTGGAGCTGAGGGGATTTGAACTCCATAGACCGCGTGCCGGATCAAGCCGATCGAAATCGGGCGATCCACCGGCGTGAGCTGGCCGAGGACTCTCGTCGGTTGACAGCTGTTGACGTGGCTTTTCGCGCTCGTCTGTGCCCGGTTTGTGCCTGTGGATCTTTAACAGAGCGAGGGGCGAAGAGGCTTCCCGTCGCGCGGGCTTGCCCCGATCGGACCGGGTGGCCGGCCACCCGGTCTGATTGCCCGTTGGGCGCGCGACGGGAAGCCTCTTCCCAGAGCGCCCGCCGGAGGCACGCTTCTCTACGGGGATCCGGGGCGGAGCCCCGGCCGCCGGAGGCAGGGGTTGGACTGCCTTCCGGCGGGTCGCGTCCGGGACGGGTGCAGCCGCCTATCTGGGCTGGCGTTTCCGGCCGAGCTGGCGGGGCTGGGTAGCGGCGACCGCCTCGGCGATGGCTGGAAGATCTTCGGCATTAGCACGACTGGCGATCACCAGTAGGGCGATCGCGCGCACTACGCCAGGAAGAGACGCAACGAGCGCGGGTGCAAGGGAAACGAGGGCGGTCACGAACGAAATTTGGGCGAGCGACACCGGAGGCTCCTAGGCCCCTTGCGTCAACGCCCCGAGTTCACGGCTTAGTGCCGGGCCCTGGTCGCACCGGGAAGTCAACTTCTGACAGGACATGCTGAGTTTGATGTGATCCAGGCACGAACATGATAGCCCCGAGCGTTCGGGGCTTCGTCGTGTCCGGCCGGGACTTTGGGTCGGCGCGGCCGGGGTCGGCGCGGAGCCGAAGGCGGCAGCGCCGTGCCTGGATGCGGGAGTGTGCCTGATGCCGATCGATGACCTCTGGTACCTGAGGGAGCGCGGACCGGACCGGAAGCGGCTGCCGTCCGAGCGACACGGGCGCGGGAAGCGGTGGCGGGTCCGCTACGTAGACGCAGCCAGCCAACCTCGGGACCGCCTCTTTGAGCGCTAGGTCGGCGCTGAAGCCTTCGATCTAGAGGCGCGGACGGGCGTCGCGCCGGAGACGCAGCTGGTTCAGGCCGAGCGGCACGTGACCTTCCGCGAGTACGCCGAGCGGTGGCGGCACTCGCGGAAGGTGAGTCAGGCGCCGGACTATCAGCGGCACCTCGACTCCCTCCTCCGCCATCACCACTATCCGTACTTCGGCAACCGGGTCATGCGCGGGATCAACGTGACGGACATCCTGGAGTGGATTACCAAGCTGATTGACGCGAAGGTTGCACAGTCCTCGCTGAAAACCTACTTCGATGTCCTGAACGTCATCCTGAACGCGGCCGTGGTCGACAAGGTGATCGCTGACAACCCCTGCAAGGCGGTACGGCTGTCAGCCATCCTCCGTGGCTTCTCGCGTGCGCCGAAGTGGGTGCCACGACTGAGGAGACGCTCGCACTGCTCGGCGTGGTGCCATCGCGCTTCCGGGCGGCCATTTGGCTCGGCGCTGGTGAGGGGATGCGCATCGGGGAGGTACTCGGCGCGGAGGACGGCTCACGGTGTGTCGATCCGGCCCGGAGGGAGGTGCACGTCGTGCAACAACTGCGGTCCCACAAGCAGGCGTACGGCGGGTTCTACCTCTCGCCGCCGAAGTCGGGGTCGGTGGGTGACGTCGACCTGGACGAGGCGGTGGCGGCGGCCGTGGCTGAGCATGTCCGTGAGTTCCCGCCGGGCGGCGTCGAACTGCTGGATATCACTCGCGGCACGCCGGACTCTGGTAAGCCCGTCGCGCGTCGGCTCGTCAACCTGCTGGTCACCGATGATCTCGGGCGGCCAATCCACGATCAGGCGTGGTCCAAGCTCTGGGCTGGGTGGCGTGCCGCTGCCGGGTGGCCGCAGGAAGGCACTTTCCACTCACTGCGGCACTACTTCGCTACCGAGCTGATCGCGGCGAACGTCGATCCGGCCGACGTACAGAACGCTCTACGGCACTTCAGCTTGCGGATCACGTTGGAGACGTACGTGCATTGGTGGCCGAAGCGGGACCGTCGTCGGAACATCATCAGCTCGGCGCTGCGGGCGGCTGCGGCTGGGCATGGCACGGCGGTCGCGGGGCTGATCCGGTCGTGATCTGTGCCGGATTTGGTCCAAACGATCAACGGCCAGCGTTTCCGCTGGCCGTCGTGTGTGTTGGTGGAGCTGAGGGGATTTGAACCCCTGACCCCCTCGATGCGAACGAGGTGCGCTACCAGTCTGCGCCACAGCCCCTTGGCCCGACGGTGACCTCGTCACCTTGGAGCCGAAGCCAGGCTAACAGGTCCCTCGGCCTCCTCGCGAACCGGCCCTCCCCCAGCCACGATCATGAGCCGGCGGCGGATTGCGGCCCGGTGTTGCAGGTGGCCGCCGGCCCGAGATGGCGGGACGGGCACGGTCGGGCGGTGACGGCCGGCCGCGTACATCTGCAGTGTCCGGAAGCTGCAAACGCACCCGGCGCAAGCGAAACGCGCAGGTCAGGCGGTGCGGAAGGCGTGAATGAAACGCGCAGGTAAGGCGCGAGCGAAACGGGCGGGTCGAGCGGTGCGGAAGGCAAGCTGGCGCTTGCATAACCCCGGATCAGGCGGTGTGGTGGCGGCCGCCGGCCTCGTAGGGGCGGCCGCGCAGCCCGCCGCGCCTGCGGTAGGAGACGGAGCCGCCGTTGGCGACCATGGGTAGGTCGGAGGGTTCGCGGTCGAGGCCCATGGCGGCGCGGCGGACGGCTTCGCGCTGGGCGGCGAGGCGGCGCTGGGTTTCGCGGCGGGCGGCGGCTCGGCGGGCCTGTTCGCGGCGGACCTCGGCTTGGCGGGCGGCGAGCCAGGCGGCTTCGCGGGCCTGGATGCGACGGCGGCGGCTGTCGGCTACGGCGCGGTTGCGCAGGTGGATGAGGTAGACGCCGAGGAGGGTGCCGGTGACCGCGAAGCTGATCCAGAAGCCGGGGCCGACGGCGAGGACGCCGACCAGCTCGATGATGTTGAGCAGGAGCAGGGCGGCGAAGACGCGGCGGCGGCGGACCACCGCGGGGGTGCCGCGGCGACGGGGTATGCGGGGCGGGCGCCTGCCGGTGACCAGGCGGAGCCGGCGCGGTGGCGGGGGCGGGGAATCACCCGATGGGGCGGGCACCGTAACCGTCACCTGGCGGGCGGGGTTTATCGGTCGTTGTCCGGGCACGGTGCGGTGACGGCGGCGGCGTTGCAGCACGCGCGCCGTCGACGACGCCCGCTCCGCTGCGAGGCGCTCGGTTGCGTCGTACCGGCGGACCAGCGCCGGTGCGAGAGCGAGCAGGCCGGCTGCGGCGAGGACGGCGAGGAGTACCGAGGTGGGCACCCTCACCCCTCCCGTCAACGAATGACACGACGAATGCGAGGTTACGGGCGGTAGCCGGGGAATTTCGCGCGCCGCGCCGGTAGCGTCGCGACGTTCAAGATCAATTGCTCGCGCGTACGCGTTTCCAGCGCGACAGCAAGCCGCCCTCTTTGGCGATCTCTTCGCTGGTCATGGCGTATCCGAGGTGATCGCGCCAGCCCCCGTCGATGTGCATGTAGCGCTGGTGGTACGCCTCTTCGCGAAAACCCAGTTTCTCCACGACCCGGCGGCTCGGCCCGTTCTCCGGCCGGATGTTGACCTCGATGCGGTGCAGCCCGCCCGGCCCGAACGCGTGGTCCACCGCGAGCGCCAGCGCGGTCGGTATGACGCCGCGGCCGGCCACCCGGTAGTCCACCCAGTAGCCCGCGTAGGCCGAGGCGAACGCCCGCCGCACGATGTTGCCCAGGTTCACGTGCCCGACCAGCCGCTCCCGGCCGTTCTCGAGCAGGCAGACGGCGAACGGCATGCTGTCACCGCGCCGGGCGGCCCGCTTCATGTCCCGGTAGATGTATCCGAACGCGCGCGCCGAGTTCATCTCGGCCCACGGACCGGGTGGCGCCGACTCCCAGGGCGCCAGCCATTTCTGGTTGGCGACGCGCACCTCGGACCAGGTCCGCGCGTCTCCCCGCTTGTACGGCCGCAGCAGAACCGGGCCATCCGCCAGGACGGCGGGCCATCCGGGCGTGGCCCCGAGCATTCATCGCCTCCGGTCGAGCAGCAGTACGTCGACGGTCGAGCCCGCGGCCGCCGTGGTGACCCGTTCACCGAGCACCAGCAAGCCGTTGGCCTCGGCCAAACCGGAGAGAGTGTACGGCCCACCGGCGAGCGGCTGCACCGTGTGACCACCGCCGCGCCGCTCCGCCACGTGCGCCGGCCGGAATTCGCGCAGGCCACCGGGTGAGGAGACGGTCTCCAGCAGGTGTGCCTTGACACTGGGCCGGAAGACCGGCTCGGCGCCGGCGAGCAGCTGGATCACCGGGCGGGCCAGCACCTCGAAGCCGATCAGGGCGGCGCCCGGCTCGCCGGGCAGGCACACCACTGGTACCTCCTCGCCGCCGACGGTGCCGAAGCCGAGCGAGGTGCCGGGGCAGAGCGCGACGTTGGTGAACTCCACCGAGCCGCGGCCGGTTCCGGGGCGGGACAGCACCCGGCGCAGCATGTCGCCGGGCCCGGTGCCGGTACCGCCGGTCGTGATGATCAGGTCGGCGCGCAGCGTCTGATCCTCCAGCAGGCCGCGGAGCCCTTCCGGGTCGTCGTCGCAGATGCCGATCCGGTACGCCAGCGCGCCGGCCTCCACCGCGGCGGCGGTCAGCGCGTGCGAGTTGGCGTCGACGACCTGACCGGGCTGGCTGGGCCGGCCGACGTCGACCAGTTCGTCACCGGTGGCCACGACGACCACCCGGGGACTGGGCCGGACCATCACGTGGCCGATCCCGGCGGCGGCGAAGACAGCCACCATCGGCGGTGTCACGTACGAGCCGGCCTGGGCGAGCACCTGGCCGACGGAGAGTTCCTCGCCGGCCCGGCGTACGCCCGAACCCCTCTTCGGCGCGTGCATGATCTCCACGGCCGCCATGCCCTGGTCGGTCCAGTTCACCGGCACGACGACGTCCGCCCCGATCGGCAGCGGTGCACCGGCCGCCACCGAGAAGCAGGTGCCGGGGGTCAGGCGTACCGGCCGCCAGCTGGCCGCACCGAGGTCACCGACCACGTTCAGCCGGACCGTGCGACTGGTGTCGAACTGCCCGAACGACGGGTGCGACCCGATGCGCCCGGCTCCCGCCAGGTCTTCCCATCGGGCCGCGTACCCGTCGATCGCGGCCTGGTCGAACGCCGGGAACTGGTGCGGGGCGACCACGTCGGCCGCGAGCGTGTTCCCGTGCGCCTGGGTGAGGTCGAGGTCGAGCGGAGGCAGCGCCCGTAACCTGCGCAGAACACTGCCCAGGTATTCGGCGAGAGGCATCAGCTCGTTGGCGGCCGCCTCGGCATCGGCCGTGGCGGTCATCCCTTCCGACCGCCGACGAACTCGGTGAGCCAGGCGCGGAACTCCTCGCCCAGGTCGGCACGCTTGACGGCCAGCTCGACGACCGTCTGCAGGTAGCCCAGCGGCATGCCGGTGTCGTACCGGTGGCCGCGGTAGACGATGCCGTGCACCGGGACGCCCTGGTTGAGCAGCGTCGCCATCGCGTCGGTCAGCTGGATCTCACCGCCGCTGCCGGGTTTGGTGTCCGCGATCGCCTCGAAGACCGAGCCGGGCAGGACGTAGCGCCCGATCAGCGCCAGGTTGCTCGGCGCCTCCTGGGGCGAGGGCTTCTCCACCAGCCCAGTGATCTTGACCGTGTCGGTGGTGTCCGTTTCCTCCACGGAGGCGATGCCGTACCGGGAGGTCTCCTCGGGCTTCACCTCGAGCAACGCGAGGACGATGCCACCGGTCTGCTGCTGGAGATCGAGCATGGCGGGAAGGAGCGGCTCGTCCTCGTCCACGAACTCGTCGCCGAGCAGCACCGCGAACGGCTCGTTGCCGACGTGCGA
Organism: Actinoplanes sp. GCM10030250; assembly: GCF_042666575.1. Lineage (NCBI taxonomy): Bacteria > Bacillati > Actinomycetota > Actinomycetes > Micromonosporales > Micromonosporaceae > Actinoplanes > Actinoplanes sp. GCM10030250. The sequence continues at coordinate 398,109 of NZ_JBHTDO010000002.1, forward strand.
GGCGGCTGTACCGACGGCGTGGCCCAGACCCAGCGGCTCACCCTGGCGGACGGTGTAGATGTCGGCCAGCTCGCTGGTGCGGCGGACCGCGGCGAGACGCACCTGGTCGCCCTTCTCCTCGAGCCGCTGCTCCACGTCGGGGCGGCGGTCGAAGTGGTCCACCATCGAGGTCTTGCCCCGGCCGGTGACCAGCAGGACGTCGGTGATGCCGGCGGCGGCGGCCTCCTCGACGATGTACTGAAGCACGGGACGGTCGACCACCGGCAGCAGTTCCTTCGGCACGGCCTTGGTGGCCGGTAGGAACCGCGTGGCCAGACCCGCAGCAGGAATCACTGCCTTCACCGCGCGCTTGCCTGTGCCCTGCGCGTTCGTCGTCATTCAGTCACGCACCTTCGCTGGATCCTCCCGGACATGCCGCGAGACTATCGGCCACGAGCATGTCGCGGCGGCTGCGGCCCACCGGTGGTCGCCGTCGCGGAATCGAAATGCCCCTCAGGTACTGCTGGGGAAACCCCTTCGGCGAGGCGATAGGTGTCACGTCCGGCGTGCTTCGCCGCGTACAGCGCTTCGTCGGCGGCGTCGAGCACCTCCTGGGCGGTGTTGCCGTGCTCGGGGAAGACCGCGATGCCGATGGACACGCTGATCGCGATGCGGTCGTCAAGGCCCGGGCGGCGAGGGTCGACCGGAACCGGCCAGTCCCGGACCGCGGCGCCGAGCCGTTCCGCCACGATGACGCCGCCATACGCGTCGGTCTCCGGCAGCAGCACCACGAACTCCTCCCCGCCCTGGCGGAACGCCACGTCCACCTCGCGCAGACCGATCCTGATCCGCCTCGCGAACTCGCTCAACACCTGGTCACCGGCCGTGTGCCCGTATGTGTCGTTGACATCCTTGAAGTGATCCAGATCCAGCACCAGAACGGTGAGCATCCGGCCGAATCGGCTGGCCCGCTCCACCTCCCGGCGGCTCACCTCGCGCAGGTAACGGTAGTTCCACAGGCCGGTGAGCGGATCGGTCAGCGAGAGCCGCTGCGCCTCCTCGTGCACTCGGACGTTGTGCACCGCCACACCCGCCTGACCGGCGAACGTCCGCACGGTACGCAGGTCGTTGTCGTCGAAGTCGGGCCCGCCGAGCCGGTCGTAGAGGGCGAGCACCCCCAACGTCCCCGGCTCCGGATCAGTTTCGGACTCGCTCGGCGGCGCGCAGATCGGCACCGCGAGATACGACTCACACGCCGGCTCGTCCGGGGAGCCGCCGCTGGTCCCCCGCAGCGGTGACCCGGTCGACGCGACCGTCCCGAGCACGCCCCGGCCGGGCACCAGGCGGCGTTTCGCCAGTTCGGCCTCGGTCACGTCCCACTCTCCGGTCAGTCCGGCGGCGCAGCGGGCAGCCAGCCGCCCGTCCGCCGGGTCGGCGAGCAGGACCAGCCCGGCCCGTGCGCCGGTCGCCGTCATCGCGGTCCGCATGATCACCGGCAGGATCCGGTCCAGGTCATGGGTGCTGGACAGGGTGTCGCCCAGAATCGCCAGATGCCGGCGGAGCTGGTCGCGGCTGGCGGTCAGCGCCTGGACGTAGGACTGCAGCTCACGGGTCATCCGGTTGAACGTCCCGGCCAGCCGGCCGAGCTCGTCCGGCCGCGGGATCGGCACCCGGGTGTCCAGGTCACCGTTGGCGACGCGGTCCGCCGCCCAGGCCAGGTCGCCGAGCGGGCGGGTGGTGGAGCGGGCCAGCCAGCGGGCGGCCAGGACGGCCGCGACCGCGGTGGCCAGCACGATCAGGAGCAGGATCACGTACCACATGGTGGGATCACCGGCGGGCACGCTGAGGGTGAGCGGCAGCGGCTGGCCCGGGCCGGCGTCGAGGCGCGTGCTGGCGGGACCGGCCCGCTCGGTGGTGACGGCGCTCAGTGCCACACCGACCCCACCGGCTTCGCCGAGACGATCGAGCAGCGCGGGATCCACACGCTGGGCGGCAATCACTGTCACATCGGGGGCGTACGCGGACGCGGTCAGCGCCGTGACCAGGCTCTGCCCGTCGGGTGCCGCACAATCCTCATGACCCGAACCGGTCTCCTCGGTGCCTGTCGTCCGCGCCGCCGAGCCGATCCGCCCCCGCGGCACCGGATCCCTCATGGCGACACCCGTCGCGAGTCCGCGAGTGATCAGCTGGTTGGCGACCGCGGAACGGCTCGCCCCCGGGACCACGGCGACCGAGTCGGCGACGGCCTGCAGTTGCCGGCAGAGCGCTCCCACGGCCGCGCTGACGGTGGTCGCGGCATGGTCCAGGCGCTCGGCGGTCCGCTCGCGACTCACAGCGCCGACGGTCAGGGCGACGAAGATCGAGCCGAGCAGGACCGGACCGAGCACGACTACCAGAAACGCGCTGGTGAGCCGGCCACGTAATGTCACACATCCTCCCGGCAGTGGCCCTCTTTGAGGCGATGCTGACATAGTGTGCACCGTTTGCCGCTTTTCGAAAGGGGGTGTTGCATGTCGGATTTAGCCGGTGATGCGGAAAAATCACCACAAACCAAGATCGCGCTGCGCGCACGACTGCTCACGGCGCGTAGATTGCTATCGGCCGCCGAGCGCTCGGCCGCAGCAGTGAAGATCCAAGATCAAGTGCGTCTTCTGGTACGGCGTACAGCACCCCGGACGATCGCAGCCTATGTGCCGGTGGGGTCCGAGCCGGGCGGTTCGGCGCTGCCGTACGTCCTCGCCGAAGAACTTCCCGCGGGCGGACGTCTCCTCCTGCCAATCCTGCTGCCCGATGGCGATCTGGACTGGGCCCCCTTCTCCACCCTTGCCGAAGGGCCTCGTGGCCTTCTGGAGCCGGTCGGGCCGCGATCCGGGACCGACGCGATCCGGGGGGCCGACCTGGTGCTCGTTCCGGCGCTCGCGGTGGACCGCACCGGGATGCGGATGGGTCGCGGCGGCGGCTCCTACGACAGGGCCCTGTCCCGGCTGCCGGAACCCGGCCCCATCACCGTGGCGCTGCTCCACGACGGCGAGGATGTCGACGCCGTACCCGCCGAACCGCACGACCGGCCGGTCATGGCTGTGATGACACCCACCGGCGGGTTCTCCCTCAGGCCGGACCCGGAGTGGACGAATTGACCTCCGATGCCGCAACATTGGCACTCGGAGTTGGCGAGTGCCAGCAGCCGAACGATCCGGAGGAGCCGTGCCTACCTACCAGTACGCCTGCACCGAGTGTGGTGAGCAGCTCGAAGCAGTGCAGTCCTTCTCCGACCCGGCACTCACCGAGTGCCCGAACTGCCAGGGCAAACTCCGCAAGGTGTTCAACTCGGTCGGCATCGTCTTCAAGGGCTCCGGCTTCTACCGCAACGACTCCCGCTCCGGCAACGTGAGCGCGGAGAAGCCGGCCGGTGCCTCCGAGTCGGGCTCGGGTTCGAGTTCGAACTCAGGGGATTCCAGCTCGTCGACCACGCCGTCGACCACTACGGCCCCTGCTTCGACCTCGACGTCTTCGTCCTCGTCGTCGTCAGCCTCTACGTCGGGATCGTCGACCAGCACCAAGACCGCCGCGGCTTCCTGACCTGATGTCGGCGCTGGCGCGCTGGGCCACTCGGCCCGGCGCGCTTTCGTCGTTCCATCCCCCGCTTCGCTTCGCCGCGCCGCGCCGCGCCGCGCCGCGCCGCGCCGCGCCTGGCCTCGCCTCGCCTCGCCTCGCCTCGCCTCGCCTACCAAGATTTTCTGAGTTTCCCCTGGTCATCCACAATCCTGGCTTGTCCACAGGGGTGCCTACGCCTTCGCCTGCGGCCGCCTAACGTCGGCCTCTCTCAACGGCGCGGCGAATCAGGAGCCCGAGGATGTCCCGTTCCGCCCCGGCAGGCAGAAAGGCCGACCGTCTCGACCCGGTGCGGTGGCGCGGCCCCACCCGCGGCTCACTCCTGCGACTGACCACGGTCGCTGTGTTGTTGATCACAGCCGCAGCCGTCCTCTGGATCCGCCCGGATTCGTCCTGCGCCCCGTCAGTGGTCGTCACGACGGCATCCCCCGGAGCCCTGACGTCCCAACGGCCACCCGCACCCGTCGGCACCGCTCTTCCGCCCGGCACCGCTATTCCGCCCGGCACCGCCATCCCACCCGGCGCTGCCATCCCGCCGGGAGCCGCCATCCCACCGGGAGCCGTCATCCCACCCGGCACCGTTGGCGTTCCCGTGCGACTGGCCGACCCCACCGCACTCACCGTTGTCCGGCCGGGCAATCGGGTCGACCTGCTACGTCTTGATGACGACGTGAGCACACCAGTGGCCAGCGACGTCCTCGTACTCGACGTCACCGGCACAGACGACCCCGTCACCGGCGGCCTGCTGCTGGCTCTGAGCCCCGACCAGGCCGAGACAGTCGTCGGCTCCAGCCGCGGCTTCGCCATCCTCATCCGCCCGGACTGATCCAGCAGGGCTCAGCCCCAGCAGGGCTCAGCCCCCGCAGGGCTCAGCCCCAGTGGGGTGGGCGGTCCTCGATCAGGCGATCGTCATTGGAGTGACCGTGCTCGCCCCAGCCATGCTCGGTGTCGTCACGGGTCTGGTCGGGCAGCACCGGAGCCTCTTCGGGGTCGAAATCGACCTCACGCTCGGCGTCGGGATCCCGCTCGGGCTCGTCCAGGATGTCCACGTCTAAGAGGGTAAGCCGACAGCGGCGCGGCCGTCGTCCCCCTCCGGCTGTACCGTCGGTGAACGTGAGCTCCCCCACCAGCCCTCCGGACGACGACGCCTACTGGCAGCGGCCTGACCCGACCGCCGAGTCGCTCGGCCGGCCGGCCCGGAGCGAGCCTCCCGTTCCCGAGCCTCTCGGCTATGCGGGACCGCCTCGCGCCGACCCCCCGATCGCCGGATGGCGCCCGCCGACGATCGCCCACCCTCCGCCGCCGCGCAGCATGCCCGGCCAAGACATCGACGCCCTGGAGGAGTCCGAGGGCTCTGCCCGCACCGTGACCTACGGGATCGGCCTCGTCACCGGCGCGATCGCGGTCGTCCTCATGTGCCTGCTCTGCTCCCGCTTCCTGTTCTGACGCCTTCCCGTTCCGACGCCTTCCGTTCGACGACTTCCCGTTCCGACGCCGGCCGGGCACGAGCAGGGCTCCCGCATGCGCCGGCCAGGGCAGCCGTGAATGCCCACCCTGGCCGACTGCGTCGCGGTTGGTAGCCGCGTCGCCGTTAAGGAGCCGCGTCGCCGTCAAGGAGCCGCGTCGCGGTTAGTAGCTGCCCCAGACGGCGGTGGCGCCGGAGTCGCCGGTCTGGAAGACGTAGTAGGCGGCCAGACCGCCCAGGACGAGCACGACCACCGCGAACGCCAGGTCGGCGATGCGGGGCAGGGCCCTCGGGTTGCGCCACGTCAGCGCGACCAGGATGAGGGTGACGACACCGAGGGCGATGGCGAACCATGTGGTCCGGTCGCCGTAGCCCATGTGCTGGTCGAGGATCGCGCGGCCCGCGGGGGACACCCGCTCCTCGCTGATCAGGCGGTTGTAGAGCTCGGTGCCGGACAGTTTCGTGATCAGAGCGGCACCGGGTGCGACCACCGCCAGCAAACCCACCGCCCATCCGATTTTGGGGCGCCACGGTGCCACGAACGCGTAAACGATCGAGCCGAGCACCAGCAAGGGCACGAAGATGACCGCGGCGTGGAGCACGAGGATATGTACTGGCAAACCGTTGACCTGGTCGAACACCGTTCCTCCTCGATCATGGGTGTGCGCAAGCTTAGGAGTTGCGTGACGGCGCAAACATCCCCACTAGGGCAAACTTCTGCATCGGTTTCCGGCGGCCGGTCGAGGCCGGGACCGGGCCGGCACTGTTTGCCCTGATGACCACCGGGGTTGGTGATTCGGTTCCCGCGTGTTGTCATGGACCGATGTCCACCGGTGAGGAACTCCTGCGTACGCATGGCCTGCGGGTCACCCGCCCGCGCCTGGCCGTGCTGGACGTGCTCACCGCCGGCGGCCATCTCGAGGTCGACGAGGTCGCCCGCCGCGTGCGCACCCGCCTCGACTCCGTCTCCACCCAGGCGGTCTACGACGTTCTCGGCGCCCTCTCCCGCGCCGGCCTGGCGCGCCGGATCGAACCGGCCGGCAGCCCGGCCCGTTTCGAGGCCCGGGTCGGCGACAACCACCATCACATCGTCTGCCGCGGCTGCGGCGAGATCGCCGACATCGACTGCGCCACCGGCGAACCGCCCTGCCTGACGCCGGACACCACCCACGGCTTCGCCGTCGACGAGGCCGAGGTCACCTTCTGGGGCCTCTGCCCGGCCTGCCAGTCCCGCCGCGAAGCCGACACCTCAGCCTGAGCGAAGCCGACACCTCAGCCTGACCCGGCGGCGGCCCACTCCATCGACTCGCGAGGGTCCGGGGAGATCGCGTGGCACGCTTGGGGGCATGGCAGGAGACGTAGGGCTGTTCGGGCCGGATTCGGTCACCTGGAAACTGCACAGCGAGCCGATCCTCATGCTCGGCGGTCTGCGCTCGCTCTACCTGCAGGCGTTGCACCCCCGTGCCGTTGCCGGGGTCGTGCAGAACTCGGACTACCGCGCCGACCCGTGGGGCCGCCTGATGCGCACCTCCGACTATGTCGGAATGGTCGTCTACGGCAGCACCGCCGACGTCAAGCAGGCCGCCGAGCGCCTTCGCCGGCTGCACTCACGGATGTCGGCGGTCGACCCTCGCACGGGTGAGCGCTTCCGCATCGACGAGCCCGACCTGCTGCGCTGGGTGCATGTCGCCGAGGTGGAGTCGTTCCTGAGCACGGCGCTGCACGCCGGGGTGCGGCTGACCGACGACGAGATCGACACCTATTTCACCGAGCAACTGCGAGCCGCCGAGCTGGTCGGTCTGGATCCGGCCACGGTGCCCTCGACGGCCGCCGAGGTGGAGGCCTATTACGCGGCCGTCCGCCCGGAGCTCCGCATGACCCGGGACAGTGCGGAGACGGCCCTCTTCCTGACCGTCCCGCCCGTACCGGACACGTGGGGTGGGCGCGCGATCCGCCTGGGGCTCACCCTCGGCCCGCCGCGCTGGGCGTACTTCGGCATCGCCGGCACCGCGATCGGCCTGCTCCCGCCGTGGGCCCGCAAGATGTACGGCGGCCTGGGCTGGCAAGCCACCGACATGGCCGCCCGCCTGTCGGTCCGCAGCCTGCGCGCGATGATCTCCGCTCTGCTCACCACGCTGCCGAAGGAGTACCAGGCGAGCCCGATGCACCGCGCCGCCCTCGAACGCATCGGCCTGACCTGATCATCCCGGACACCATGGCGGTAAGAGCGCCGAGGCGAACATCACGCGGACAGGTGCTCAACCGCCGTCCACGGCTCCTTGGCCTGAACCTCGGCACCAGCCGGGCACACCTTCCGGAAGTCGCACCACCCGCAGAGCGCACCAGGATTGGTAGGAAACGACTCGTCCGGGTCGGCGCCGGCCGCCACCGCCTTCTCCGCCGCCATGATGTCGAGCGCCGTCTCCTCGGCCCGTCGGACCTGCCGCGCCAGCGACTCGTCGGTGTGCTCGTGGGTGGCCACCGTGCCGGTCGGCAGGTGATGCAGCTCGACCCGGTGACACGGGCGCCGGAAGACCCGCTGGGCGGCGAACGCGTACAGCGCGAGGGCCTGGGAGCCGCGGGCGTCGTCGGCGTCCAGCCCGGAACGGCCGGTCTTGTAGTCGACGATCACCGCTTCGGGGCCGTCGGGACCGCCGCGGCCGTCGATCCGGTCGGCCCGGCCGTTCAGCGCGAGGATCGAGGTCTTGGTCGCGACCACCCGCTCGACACCGAGTGGTTCCTCGGCCGGGTCGAGGGTCGCCACGTAGGACTCGAGCCAGTCCAGTGCCCGCTGGTAGGTGGCCCGCTCCTGGTCGACGTCGCGATATCCCTCCCGGACCCAGGTGGCCTTGAGCAGGGTCGGCAGCGCACCGGGGGCGCGTCGGTCAGTAGGCAGCGCATACCAGTTCTTCAGCGCGGTGTGCACGCTCGCGCCGAGCGAGTTGTGCGCCCACGGCGGCCCCTTGGGTGGGCTGGGCCGGTCGACGTAGGAATACCGATAGCGCCGGGGACAGTCGGTGTAGGTCCCGAGCTTGCTCGGTGTGCAGACGAAGAGCCGCTCGGGCATGCCGGCAAAACCAAGCTGCTCGGGAACGGCCGCACGATCAGAAGCGGCGCGGTTTCTGGTGGGGGGCACACGACAATCCTGCCAGCACCCCCCGACAACAATTCCTCAGAGCCGCGGCGCGTACAGCTCGACGAAAGCCAGGACGGCGCGGGAACTCCTCAGAGCCGCGGCGCGTACAGCTCGACGAAGGCGAAGATGGCGTCCGCGATGAGCTGGACCGCGATGGCGGCGAGCAGCAGACCGGCGATCCGGGTGAGCACCTCGATGCCGGCCGGGCGCAGCAGCCGCACGATGACTCCGGAGAAGCGCAGCACCACCCAGACGGCGATCATCACGGCGAGGATCGCCGCGGCGATGACCAAGTACTCGTCCGGGCCCTCCGCCCGCTGGACGAACAGCATGGTGGCGACGATCGCACCGGGGCCGGCCAGCAGCGGGGTGCCGATCGGGACCAGGGCGACGTTGCTCGTACCGACCTGGTCCTCGGGGGCGTCGGTCTTGCCGGTGAGCAGCTGCAACGCGACCAGGACGAGCAGCAGGCCACCGGCGGCCTGCAGTGCGGGGAGCTGTACGTGCAGGTAGTCGAGAAGGGTCTGCCCGGCCACGGCGAACCCGACGATCACCCCGAGCGCGAGCAGGACGGCCTGGGTACCGGCCCGATGACGGGCCTTCGCGGGCAGGGCACCGGTGAGCGCGAGGAAGACCGGCACCATGCCGGGCGGATCCACGATCACCAGCAGGGTCACGAAGACCTCGCCGAACAGCTTGACATTCACCCGAACAAGGTAGGGGTGAGTCGCTCCTCGGCGCAGTTCCGTGCGGCGATCGTCACCCCAGGACCGGGACGCCGGTCGCGGCGGAGACCAGTTTCTCGTACGCCTCAGGTGCTGTGGTGAATGCTCCCAGCGCGACAGTCTTGTGCGTACCGTGGAAGTCGGACGATCCGGTCACGATCAGGCCGAGCCGATCCGCCAAGGCCCTTATCTGCGCCCGCTCCGCGGGTGTGTGATCTTCATGGTCGGCCTCCAGGCCGAACAGGCCCTCGTCCGCGAGGTCGGCGATCAGCTCGTCCGGCACCACCCGGCCACGCTTGGTCGCGCGCGGATGCGCGAACACCGCGACCCCACCCGCTTCGCGCACCGCACGCACGGCTTCAAAAACGTCAAGATCAGATTTGGGTACGAAGTAACGCGCGCCCAGCCACGCAGAGGCGAAAGCCTCATCGGTGGTCCGGACGAGTCCCGCCCTGATCAGGGCTTGAGCGATGTGCGGACGACCCACCGAGCCGCCCGCGGCATATCCGTGAACCTCGGCCCAGGTGATCGGTACCCCGTCCGCCCGCAGCTTTTCCACGATCTTCTCAGCGCGCTGCTCCCGGTCCTCCCGCAACCGCAGCAGCTCTGCCGCGAGCATCGGCTCCGCCGGGTCGAACAGGTAGGCCAGCAGGTGCAACGCGATGGCCGGCTGCGTGCCGAACCACCGGCAGGACAGTTCCGCGCCGCGGACCAGCCGCAGGCCCTCGGGCCGTGCCGCCTCGGCCGCCGCCCAGCCACCGGCGGTGTCGTGATCGGTGATCGCCATGACGTCGAGCCCGGCAGCGGCACCCGCCCGGACCAGCTCGGCAGGTGTCAGCGTGCCGTCGCTGGCGGTCGAATGGCAGTGCAGGTCGATTCTGGTCATCGCTGCCACGCTACCGCCGGGCGGCGAGTCAGGCGTCGTCTCCCTCGTCGTCCTTGCCCAGCCGTGCCTCGACCGCCTGAGGCTCGTACATCTCCTCGACGACACGCAGGTAGAGCTCGTTGGGGTTGGGCAGATGCTTGACCTCGCGCAGCGCCTGGTCCTGGCCGGCCGACTCCAGCACGAACGTGCCGTAACTCAGCATGCGGCCGAGGGCCGACTGCTCGTACTTCATGTCGGTGACCCGCAGCAGCGGCATCATCGCCACCTTCCGGGTGATGATGCCGTTGACGACCATCACCCGCTTGTTGGTGAGGATGAAGCGGTCGAAGTACCAGTCGAAGACCTTCCAGGCGACCCAGCTGATCACGCCCAGCCAGATCAGCACCGCGACGGTCACCAGACCGTCGATCTCCTGCCGGGTCAGGAAGCCGGCCAGGTAACCGAGCGCCAGCGTGGCGCCGGCACCGATGCCGAGCGGGCCCGAGAGGTGGATCCAGTGCCGCTTCCACTCACCGCGGTAGCGCTCGGTGGGGAAGAGATAGCGAGCGACCAGTGTGGTCGGTTCGTCCTCCAGGGGGAGGAACCGCCGCGGGCCGCCGCCCCGGTCGAGACCTTCCAGCTCCTCCTCGGTGAAGCTGGGCGCCTCGTACTGATCGGGATCGTCATACAGATCGCGGCGTTGACGTGCATACGCCGCGTCGTCGGCGAAGGGATCGGCCCTTGTGAACTCAGGATCGTCGTCGAACGCCGGGTCTCTGTACCCGAAGCTCTCGTCGTCGTCCCGAGGGCGGCCAGCACCCTCACCTCGAGGGTCGCGCGGCTCACCAGGATCCATGTGGAGATGCTATGCGACGAGGTCGGTGAAGAAAGTGCCGAAGCCTCGTGCGATGTCGGCGATCGTGCCTCCGAGTGACTCGAAGACCGCCGCGGCGGATCTCGGGTTGAAGGCGATGAAGAAGATCAAGAATGCAATACCAAGCCAGGTGAGGACCTTCTTGATCATGGCGGGCCTTCTCCTCCGGTGCGGGTGACGTTCAGCGCCGCGGCAGTACTGACGGTATCAGCTTCGTCGCTTCGTGTGAACAAAGTGCCCAGAAACCCCGATTGCCACATCTCCGCTGGTCACACCCAAGGGTCAGGCACGACCGTGCAGATAGGGCGATGGTGCTCCGAACACCAGCTCGGGCGGCACCCCATCGGACAGGTCGTGCAGGACGACGTGCTCGGCGAGGAGATAGCCCGCGCTTGCGGGCCACGCTACCGCATAGAGCCACATTCCTTTTGCCTCACTCACGTAAGCGCTTCGATCTTCCGGGGACTTCACACACCACAGTGGAGTGGGATGTCCCGCGGCCTTGATCTTCGCGTGTGGACCGGCGTGCGAGCCCCGGTCGGCGAGCGCCTGGGCAAGCAGGTGACCAGGGTCGATGGCGGGAATGCCGGCGAAACGCGTACCCAGGCCGACGCCGGGCTGTTCGGCGATCAGCACGAGGTCCGCGGGACCGCCGCCGAGCGGCTCGGGGCCGCTGCAGGCGAGGAGGGTCGCCCGTACGCCGAAGCGCTCGTCGCCCGACCAGGCCACGCCGGTGACCATCCACCCGGTGGGCAGCGGCCAGGGACACCAGAGCGGTGTTCGCTCCGCGCTCGAGGCCGACTCCCGCAGCACCGCTCCGACGATCTCCGCACTGATGTGCTCGGCGACGTGGAACGGCGGAACGTCGCCACAGTTGTCACAACGCCAGTTGCTGTGCATCAGGTCCGGCTTCCGAACCTGAGCAGCGCATCTGGGGCAACTCACCGTGACACCCACACTCCATACCGTGCTGGTAGCGGGAGCCGTCGTCAAGCGGATCGGCAGGATCCACGTGACCGGGGTGAGCCGCCGCCGCCCGTGCTAAGGCCCGCCCTGAGCGGGCCTCAGGCTGGCGGTGGGCCGGCGTGTGCCCGGATCCACGCGTGCATCGCTATGCCGCTCGCGACGCCGGCGTTGATCGAGCGGGTGGAGCCGTACTGGGCGATGGAGAACAGCTGCGCGCAGGCGGCACGGGCCGGCTCGGACAGCCCTGGGCCCTCCTGCCCGAAGAGCAGGACGCACCGGCGCGGCAGGGTGGTGGTCTCCATCGGGCGGGAGCCGGGGAGGTTGTCGATGCCGATCACCGGCAGGTCCTCGGCAGCCGCCCAGGCGACGAACTCCTCGATGGTGGGGTGGTGCCGCACGTGCTGATAACGATCCGTGACCATCGCGCCCCGGCGATTCCACCGCCGCTGGCCGACGATATGGACCTCGGCGGCGAGAAAGGCATTGGCGTTGCGAACCACGGTGCCGATGTTGAAATCGTGTTGCCAGTTTTCGATGGCGACGTGGAAATCGTGCCGCCGGGAATCGAGATCCGCGATCACCGCTTCCCGGCTCCAATACCGGTACCGGTCGACGACGTTGCGCCGATCGCCGGCCTCGAGCAGCTCAGGGTCGTAGTGCTCACCGGTCGGCCAGTCGCCTGACCATGGGCCCACGCCGACCTTTATGGATTCGTCCTCGACCGCCGTCATGGACCGTTAGGCTACTCATCCGGCCTCGCGAGGCCGTGGAGCCGTCCATTTCCGGCAGGAGACGCAATGAGCGGCGGGGCCCTCCCCGGCACCCGCCGCCCACGCTCTGTTGAGCCCTGAGTCTGCCTTACCGTCCGTATCCATGTGAAGGACTTTCGGATGTGACACAAGTCACATTTAGGTTTCTTTACTGTTCCCAGGAACGGATGGTCACGCTCCCACTACAGGCCATCACGCAGGACAAATCGCCTAGATCACGAGATGACGGGCGGATCACTCCGTCTTTGCCAGTCGGCAATCAGACACCGTCCGCCTACTTTCGGTTACGATGAGTCGTCCCCGGCCACCGCGCCGGCCCGAACCGAAGGTGCCGCACGACACGTGTCGCGGCGTCCGGAGAGGGAATGGTGAGTGGGTACCAGCCGTTTCACCGGACGAAAGCGATTCTGCGCAGACGGAGGCATCATGGCGACGGTTACGCTGACGACAGCGAACTTCGACGAGGTCACCGGCAAGGACGGCATCGTCCTGGTCGACTTCTGGGCCAGCTGGTGCGGGCCCTGCGTCCGGTTCGCGCCGACCTACGAGCGCTCCTCGGAGAAGCACCCGGACATCAAGTTCGGGAAGGTCGACACCGAGGCCGAGCAGGCCCTGGCAGCGAAATTCGACATCCGCTCCATCCCGACGATCATGGCGGTCCGCGACGGCGTCGTCGTCTTCGCCCAGCCCGGCGCACTCCCCGAGTCCGCGCTGGAGAGCCTGATCGAGAAGGTCGAGCAGCTCGACATGGACGAGGTCCGCGAGCAGATGGCCGCACACCGCAAGGCGGCGCACAGCGAGCCCACCGCGGCCAAGGTCGAGAAGGAGACCAAGGCTGCCGACGAGGACGAGCCGGCAGCGGTGAAGGAAGAGGAGCCGGCGGCCGCGGGCCGCAGCTGATCCAGGTCGCAGCCCGCAGCTGATCCAGGCCGCAGGCCGCAGCTGATCCAGGCCGCGGCCCGCAGCTGATCCAGTAGGACCCGGGAGGGCCCGCAGACCGTACATCGGTCCGCGGGCCTTTTTTCGCGTCCGCCGGAGCCGCACTCAGGTTCCGCGTAGGCACGGTGAGTGCGGTGGACATGATCTAGAACATGTGTTCGAATATTCGCCATGCGATGGTCCAACCTGTCGGTGCGTGCCGACAATCACTCGCTCCCGGACAGGGCAGCGCCTGCGGCTACACCCCTGCCGCTGGCGCTGCCCGGCGCGACCGTCCGCACCTTCGACACTCCCGGTTTCGCCGGGATGACGTTCTACGAGGTGCGGGCGAAATCGCTGATCAACCGGGTGCCAGGCCCCTCGCGGGTGCCGTTCGAGTGGACCGTCAACCCCTATCGAGGGTGCACCCACGCCTGCACCTACTGCCTTGCCGGCGACACCCCGATCCTGCTGGCCGACGGCTCCACCCGTCCGCTCGCTCAGATCCACCCGGGCGACACCGTCATGGGCACCATGGGAGCCGGCGCACACCGGCGCTATGTGCCGACCACCGTGCTCGACCACTGGGCCACCAGCAAGCCCGCGTTCCGGGTCACGCTGACCGACGGGACCCGGCTGGTCTCGAGCGGAGATCACCGCTTCCTCACCGACCGCGGCTGGCGCCACGTGAGCCCCACCGAGCCGCACGAGCCGACGCTCGCCGTCGGCGACCTGATGTTCGGGGTCGGCCACTTCGCCGACCCGCCCAAGGAATCCCCCGACTATCAGACCGGCTTTCTCTGCGGTCTGCTGCGGGGCGACGCCGCGGGCAGTGGCGCGGCCCGCGAGGGTGACGCCTGGATCCGGGCCGACGGCTATCTTGACGACGTCTCCCTCACCGAGGCGCTGCGCTGGCCCGAGCTGCCCACCGGCGATTGGTACCGGGGCTTTCTCGCCGGGGCGTATGGGGCGGCCGGGCGCACCGACCGGCTCGCCATCGTGTTCGAGAGCGTCGACCAGGCCTATCTACGACGGGTGACGGAGGCGCTCGCCCATCTCGGGCTGGCCTCCCGTACCCCGGCCCGGGCGGGCGCCCTGACTCCCACTCGGGGCGCCGGGATCTCCCAAGGCCCGGCCCGGGCACGCGGCTTCGCCTCCGACCGAGACGCCGAGCGGCCGTTGGCCGTCGGGCGGGTCGAGACCGAGCGGCATCTGGAGGCCGCACTGCGGTTCCGGCACATCACTGGCGCGTCGCAGGTCCCGCTGGACGCCTCCGGGGTGGGGGTGCGGACAGCACGCCGGCTCGCCGTGGCCGACATCGAGGATTTGGGGCTCACCCTCCCGCTCTTCGACATCTCCACCGGCACCGGCGACTTCATCGCCGACGGTGTGGTCAGCCACAACTGCTTCGCGCGCAACACACACACCTACCTCGACCTCGACTCCGGGCAGGATTTCGACAGCCGGATCGTGGTGAAGGTGAACGCGGGCGAGCTCATCCGGCGTGAGCTGGCCAACCCGCGCTGGTCCGGAGCCCCGATCGCGATGGGCACCAACGTCGACGTCTACCAGCGCGCCGAGGGCCGCTATCGGTTGATGCCCGAGATCCTGGCGGCACTGCGCGACCACGCCAACCCGTTCTCGATCCTCACCAAGGGCACCCTGGTCCTCCGCGACCTCCCGCTGCTCCAGCAGGCAGCCGAGGTGACCAGCGTCGGCCTCTCCTACTCGGTCGGCGTCGTCGACGAGGGCGTGTGGCGCTCCGCCGAGCCCGGCACACCGAGCCCGCGACGCCGGCTGGACGCGATCCGCCGCCTGACCGACGCAGGCTTCCCGATCAACGTACTGATGGCACCGATCCTGCCCGGCCTCACCGACACCGACGAGTCGATCGACGAAACCGTGGCCGCCATCGCGGGAGCCGGTGCCGCCAGCGTCACCCCTCTCGCCCTGCACCTGCGCCCCGGCGCCCGCGAGTGGTACGCGGCCTGGATCGGCCGGTCCTACCCGCACCTCCGCCCGCGATACCGCGAACTCTTCGGCAACGGGTCCTACGCACCGAGGGCCTACCAGGACGAGATCAGCGCCCGGGTCCGGATAGCGGCACGGCGACACGGCCTCCACCGGCCGGATGCTGCGGAGGCGCGGCGCGTCACAGAGGCCCGCCGCGTCGGCCAGGCGGGCGGTGGCCAAGCGGGCAGTGGCCAAGCGGGCAGTGGCCAAGCGGGCGGTGGCCAGGCGGGCAGTGGCCAAGCGGGCGGTGGCCAAGCGGGCAGTGGCCAAGCGGGCAGTGGCCAAGCGGGCAGTGGCCAAGCGGGCAGTGGCCAAGCGGGCGGTGGCGGTGACGTTGAGCGAGGGCGGGAGCAGCGGAGCCAGGGGGCACAGCAGCTCACGCTGCTTTGAGCATCGGAAACGGAAGAGGGGTGGGGGCCGCGGATAGGGTTGTTTCATGCGGAGTGCTCAGCAGATCCTGGCCGAAGCGAACGTCATCGCCGTCGTGGGGGCATCCCGGGACCCTTACAAGCCGTCGCACACGGTGCCGTTGCAGATGCTCCGGCACGGGTGGCGGATCATCCCGGTGAACCCGTTCGTGGACGAGGTGTTCGGGATCAAGACCGTTCCGACGCTCGCCGACATCGGCGAGCCGGTCGACCTGGTCGACATCTTCCGGCCGGCCGCGGACGCGGTGGAGGTGGTCCGGCAGGCGGCCGCGATCAAGGCGCCCGCGGTGTGGCTGCAGAGCGGCATCGTGTCGGCTGAGGCGCGGCGCATCGCTGAGGAAGCCGGGATGGACTACGTCGAGGACCGCTGCCTCGCCGTCGAGCGGGCGGTCGGCCAGCTCACCAAACTGCCCTGACCGGCAGGTCCGGTACGCGAGCGGCGTGCCGCCCTGAATGCGGGCAGCACGCCGGAGGCGTTGCGGGGGTCAGCGGAACTGGGCCTCGCGGACGCTGTTGCCGCCGTCGACCACGAGCATCTGGCCGGTGATGTACGACGCCGCGGGTGAGCAGAGGAACGCCACCGCGGCGGCGACCTCGTCCGGGGTGCCGGGGCGGCCGATCGGCGTACCCAAGCCCTGTTTGATCTCGGTGACCGTGGACGCTGCTGTGTAGATCGTGCCGGGTGCGACGCAGTTCACGTTCACCCCGTCGGCCACCAGCTCCATCGCCAGCGCCCGGGTCAGGCCGACAACACCGGCTTTGGCGGCCGCGTACGCAGCCTCGGTGGGCAGCGCGTTGACCGGGCCCGCGGTGGCGGCCAGGTTGACGATCCGGCCCCATCCGCGTTCCGACATGCCGCCGACGAACGCCCGGCTGCACAGGAACGCGGTACTCAGGTTCCGATCGATCTCGGACTTCCACTCGTCGAGGGTGAGCTGCGCCACGGGCCGCAGCACCTCGGGGCTGGCCCGGCTCGCGAGGCCGGCGTTGTTCACCAGCACCTCGACGTCGCCGAGCTGGTCGGAGATCGCGTCAGCGAGGGCGCCGACCTCGGACTCGTCAGTCAGGTCGGCCACGAAACCAGTCACGCCGAGTTCGGTGGCGCGTTCGTGAATGCGGCGGGTGGTCGACACGATCGCGACCCGGGCGCCGAGGTTGCGCAGTCGGCGTGCGGTCGCGTACCCGATGCCGTCGGGACTGCCGGCACCGGTGACCAGGGCGACCTTGCCGTCCAGGCGCAGCGTGACCGCACCGCCGGCCTCCTCGATCTCCGCTTCCACGACCTCCACCAGGCCGGGCTGAGCCGGCCGGTCCGGGTCCGATCCGGGAGCGCCGGAGCGTGGTGGTCGGCCGTCAGCGGGGCGGGTGGCGTCTCGCCGGGACGGGTTTCCCCCGGCGGAACGGGCGTCGAAGACCATGCGGCGATCCTGCCTGCTCCCGCAAGCCGGGGCAAACATCACGTCACTGTGGCGTACCCGGCCTTCCCGGCGCGGGGCGAATCTGACGGCTTTCCGACAAGGGGCGCCGGGTTCCGCGACAGAAGGGTGCCGGATTCGGATGCGCCCGACTCTCAGACTCGGGACGCCGCGCTCCGGACCAGGGGTTGCGGATTCTCAGAGCGGGGGCGCCGGATCAGCCGCCGGACTCCGGTACCAGCGCAGGGCCGGTGGTCCTCGGCGTGACGGGGCCCTCCTCGATGAAGACCAGGGGTGCTTCGACGCCGTACCGGGCAGGCAATTTCCGGCGGGCCTGGTCGAGGTCGCGTGTGCCGATCTCGACGCCTACGCCGTCGTGGCGGCTGCCGACGGTGACGATCCGCACGCCCTGCTCGGACCAGTACGGCAGATCGGCGACGACCTGGTCGTGCCAGCTGCCGAGTTCGGAGACGGCGTGCGCGGCGTCGCGTACGACGATGCAGTTGTCCTGCGCACTGTGCCTGACGAAGTCGTCGAACTCGGCCGACGGGACTCGGTACACGATTGCCCGTACGCGAAGCTGGTCGACCTCGATGCCCGCATAGCTGGCGGCGAACCGATCAAGGCCGCCGCGCTCGATCCGCTCCATCGCGGCGCCGAGCCGGGCCGGGGTGATCGGCATCCGCGCGCCACCCACCATGGTGTGCAGGGGCGGGCGCTTGAACTCGCACCCAGCGGTGCGCCAGCCGCCGGCCTGAGCGGTGCGCTCGGGCATGGCGGCACCAGTGGTTTCCGCACATCCGGTGCCGCTCAGGGCGAGGAATCCCGCGGTCAGCAGCCTGATCATCCGATCGCGTCGCATCCGTTACCCCCTCGAGACCGCGCCCGGCCGATTGCTGGTGCAACGACCGGGACCGCGCCGCGGGTGACGGCCACGGCAACGCGACGTTCCACCGTGGGGAGGGTGGCCGATGCCTCTTTCGCCCCTCATTCGCCATAAAGAGCACATAGTCCGGCTGGATCCCAGCGCTGCTTCGACCGCCGCGAGACAGCCCTCACGACCAGCTGGACCTTCCGGGCTGGCGCTCAGGGGCGCTTTTCCGCGCGAAAGACACCCCTCACGACCAGCCGGACAAACCAGCTGGCGCTGAGGGGCGCTTTTCCGCGCGAAAGACACCCCTCACGACCAGCCGGACAAACCAGCTGGCGCCCAGGGGTGCCTTCGGGCGCGAAAAGCACCGCTCACGACCAGCTGGATCACCGCGGCTGGCTGTGGGTGCGCCTCAACGGGCCAGAGGCGCCGCTGGGGGCCAGCCGGGAGGACGGAAGTGGGCGCCAGGCACCCCTGGGGGCCAGCTGGGAGGAGAGAGCGGGCGCGAGGCACCCCTGGGGGCCAGCTGGGAGGAGAGAGCGGGCGCGAGGCACCGCTGGGGGCCAGCTGGGAGAGGGCGGGGAGGTCAGGGGGCCAGGGAGGCGTCGGCGGGGGAAGGGAGGACGCGGCTGGAACGGGCAGCGCCCACGATCACGACGACCACGCCGAGGAGGAGCAGGGCGAGGCCCGGCAGGGATTCCCAGCGCGGCGTCTGGCCCAGCCAAGCCCAGGCCAGCAGCGCCGCCCCCGGCACCTCGAGCAGGATCAGGACGCTGACCGTCGTGGCCGACGTGTGCTGCAGCGCGTAGTTGAACATCGAATGCCCCAGCAGCTGCGCCCCGGCCACGATCGCGAGGATCGCCGCCCAGGTCTGGCCGTCGTAGCCGCGCAGCTGGACCCCACCGGCGAGGCAGACGGCCAGCAGCACGATCGCGCAGGTGCCGTAGCAGATCCAGGTGTAGGTCGTGGTGCTCAGCGTGGCCCGGGCCCGTTCGCCGAGCGCCGTGTACACAGCGGCCGCCATCGCGCCGAGCAGGGCGAGGATGTCGGCGAAGACGGCTTGGGTGGACACGCCGAGATCAGCACCGGTGGCCCAGGCCGCCCCGGCCACGGCCAGGGTGATGCCGATCCAGCCGGCCGTCGAGGGGCGCCGGCCCTGCGCCGCCGCGATCAGCCCCTGCCAGACCGGCTGGGTGGCGACGAGTGCGGTGGCGGTGGCGACCGAACCGAGTTGCACGCTCGGCATCCAGGTGGCGAAGTGTGCGGCGAGGGTCAGGCCGGCCAGGACGCAGAGGAAGCCTTCGCGGCGGCGGAGCACTCCGCGTACCTCTGTGCGGCGTGTGAGCAACGCAACCGGTGTGAGAACGACCGCTGCGAGACCGTTGCGCCAGAAGGCGACGGCCAGTGCGGGCGCCGCCGCGAAGGCGATCAGCGGTGCCGACGACGAGACCGCCAGCACGGCTACGACCAGGGCAAACGAGGTCGCCGGCGGCGGCAGGACCGACGCTGTGTGCGGTGAGCGCATATTCATCCCCGGCCGTCGCTTGTTGCACAGTCACGCGCCACAGTTTCGTGACCTCTATTGGCGGAGAGTGACCGAGTGGATACAGTCACCGACGGCCGCTGGGCCGTTTTCACCCCTCGATGCCCTGGAGGCCGATTTACGTGCCCGCAATCCGTGCGGTGGTGTTTGACTTTTTTGGCACGCTGACCCGCTCTGTCCAGCGCGGTCCACAGCACGCCGACATCGCCCGGGCCCTCGGCACCGACCCAGAGACGCTGGTCGGAGTTCTGGACCGTACCTTCCGAGCCCGCGCCTGCGGACGTTACGGCTCGGCCGAAGCGACGCTGCGATACGTGATCGAGCAGGCCGGCGGCGACTCCCGGCCGAGTGCCATCCGTGCCGCGATGCCCGCCCGGGTCGACGCCCTGCGGGCCGACACGCAGCTTCGCCCCGACGCGGTGAGCGCTCTGACCGCCATCCGCAATCGGGGCGTGCGCACAGCGGTGATCAGCGACTGCACCCACGAACTTCCCGCCTTTCTGCCCGGCCTCCCGGTCGCGCCGCTGCTCGACGCCCAGATCTACTCGGTCGAGCAGGGCGTCTGCAAGCCGGACCCGGCGATCTATCTGGCGGCGTGTGCCGCGCTCGACGTCGACCCCCGCGACTGCCTCTATGTCGGCGACGGCGGTAGCCACGAGCTCACCGGTGCCGCGGCGGTGGGCATGACGCCGGTTCGCCTCGCCGCTCCTGACCTGGCCAATCACCTCGTCTTCGACGCCGACACCAACTTCGCCGGCCGCAAGGTCAGGTCCCTCACCGAGGTGGTCACCATGATCGACTCGGTTCCGGCTCTGGTCTGATCACCATCAAGACCAAAATCAAGATCTCGGTGTACGGGCCATCGACGGCGAAGTGAACGTGCTGATCGCCTTAGGATGGCCCGGTGAGCTCTGGCGTGCTGGAAGAGGCGATCAAGAAGGCGTCGATCGCCTGGGTCGCGGTGGATGGCGGTCCGGCGTACGGGCTGTGGTGCATGCCCGTGGAAAGCTCGCTGGCCGTGGTGAGCGGTCCCGGTGAGCAGTTCGCCCCCGGGCTCGCGCAGGCGAGCAGGGCCGAGGTCCGGCTCCGCGGCGACCACGGCGGGCTGATCGTGCTGGCCGAGGCCGTGGTCACCCGGGTGCTCCCGGGCAGCCCCGAGTGGGACGAGATCGCGCCGCAGCTGGCCACCAAGCGGCTGAACGCCTCCGGCACCGCGGACGACCTGGTGACCCGCTGGGTGGAGAGTGGCTGTGCCCTGGTCCGGCTGACCCCGGCCGACGGGGCCGCGACCGGCAACCCGGACCTGCCTTCCGAGTCCGCCGCCGAGCCACCCCGCGACACGCCGGCCCGGGTCGAGACGCGCCGCCCGTTCCGGCTCCACCGCGTCCGCAAACGCTGACCGCGCTGGTCCGAAGAGAGACGCGTCTCAAGAGCGCCGACCCCCGAAAAGCGTCCCGAGATGTTGGCCCGAAGGGGACAGAAGAGGACCGCGGCGGCGGTCAGCCGATGAACGGCGGGACGGCTATCCGGCCGGTGGCGATAGGCTGGACGTGACCGGCGACGGTTGCCGAGGCGGCTGCGCCGTTGGCGGCGGTCACTGTGCAGTCCAGCAGGGACGGGCGTTTGATCTCGATGCCCTGGTGCACCCGGTAGGAGGAGAGCCCGTCGCCGGGCAACCAGCCGGAGGCAACCAGCCACACGCCCAGGCCCAGGGCCGCGGAGCCGGTAGCCGGGTCCTCCCACACCGAGGTGCCGGGGACGAAGACCCGGGCGTGCGCCTCGCCGCCGGACCAGGCGAAGACGCTCAGGTCGGTGACGCCGAGACCCTGAGCCGCCACGGTGTTCAATCGGACACGGGCCAGCGCTTCCCTTCGTACCGGAAGAAACAGCCAGTCCAGACCGCACCCGGCCGGACGCGGGGCAGCCAGGTCTCCACCGGCGTAGTCCGAGGCCGTCAGGCCGAGCATCTCCAGCAGCGGACCGGGCGCGACCGGATCGCCCAGCCGCGGCTCGCCGCCGGTGAGCGTGGCCCGGCCCGCGGTGGTGACCTCGACCGGGAGCAGCCCCGCACCGCACTCCTGCACCACCGGACCCGCCTCGAAGAGCCCGCGGCGCATCGAGGTGACAGCGGCGCCCACGCTGGGGTGACCGGCGAACGGAAGCTCGGCCTCAACGGTGAAGATCCGGGCCCGGTAGGTGGCGCCGGGCGCGGTCGGTGGCAGCACGAAGACGGTCTCGGCGAGGTTGAACTCGCGAGCCAATGTCTGCATCTGATCGGTGCCGAGCTCGTCCGCCCCGTAGACCACGGCGAGCGGATTGCCGGCGAACGGCCGATCAGTGAATACGTCGACGATCTCGTAGGCCACGGTGGACATGTCCGGACCCTAACCTAGGGTGAAGTCGTGACCATGGGGACGAGGGTTTATCTGGCGCGCCTGGCCGGTCTGCCGGTGTTCGACCCCAACGGAGACCGCGTCGGCCGGGTGCGTGACGCGGTCGTCCGGCTGCGCACCACCAACCGGCCGCCGCAGATCGTCGGGCTGGTCGCCGAGATGGCCCTGCGCCGCCGGATCTTCCTGCCGATCGGCCGCGTGACCAGCATGGATGCCGAAGCTGTCGTCTTGAGCACGGGCACGCTGAACCTGCGCCGGTTCGAGAAGCGGCCCAACGAGCTGCTGGTTCTGGAGGATCTGCTCGATCGCCGGGTGACGGTCGTCGTTGCGGAACACGGCGAGGAACGCGAGCACGCCGGCGCCGTCGTGGACATCGCCATGGAGGAGAACCGGCGGACCGAGTGGGTGATCACCCGGGTGGCGGTCCGGGAGCACACCGGCCGGCTGACCAGGCGCGGACACCTCTACCAGGCGGAGTACGACCAGGTTCGCGGCCTGGTCGGGCCGACCGACACGCAGGGCACCTCGAACCTGATCGCGCTGCTGGACCAGATGCGCCCCGCCGACATGGCGAACGCCCTGCAGGACCTGCCGGACGCCCGGCGTAACGAGGTGGCGGCGGCCCTCGACGACCGGCGGCTCGCCGACGTGCTGGAGGAGCTGCCCGAACACGATCAGGTGGAGATCCTGGTCAACCTGGACCGGGAACGCGCCGCGGACGTGCTGGAGCGGATGGACCCGGACGACGCCGCCGACCTGCTCGCCGAGCTGCCGCAGAGCGAGCAGGCGGTCCTGCTCGACCTGATGGAGCCGGAGGAGGCCGCGCCGGTCCGGCAGCTGATGAACTACCGACCCGGCACCGCGGGCAGCGTGATGACCTCCGAGCCGGTGATCCTCACCCCGGACGCGACCGTCGCCGAGGCGCTGGCCCGGATCCGCGAGCCGGAACTCTCGGCGGTGGTCGCCGCGCAGGTGTTCGTGGCCCGTGCGCCGAGCGCCACCCCCACGGGTAAGTATCTCGGCATGGTTCATTTCCAGCGACTGCTGCGCGAACCGCCGGCCAGCATGGTCGGCGGGCTGGTGGACAGTGATATCGACCCGCTGCACACCGAGACCGGGCTGCTCGAGATCACCCGGCGGATGGCGACGTACGACCTGGTCGCGATGCCCGTGGTGGACTCGACGCACCGGTTGCTCGGCGCGGTGACGGTCGACGACGTGCTGGACCATTCGCTGCCCCGGGACTGGCGTGACCGCGACGCCGCCGACGAGCAGGGGACAGCATGAGCGACAGCCGGCGGGATCGGCTCGACCAGCCGCGTGATCCGGGGCGGGTGCAGCTGCCGAAGTTCGACCCGGAGGCGTTCGGGCGGTGGTCGGAGAGTATCGCGCGGTACATGGGCACGGCGAAGTTCATCGTCTACATGACGGTGCTGATCGCGGCCTGGTTCGCGTGGAACACCCTCGCTCCGGACCGGATGCGCTTCGACCCGTACACATTCACGTTCCTGACGTTGATTTTGTCACTCCAGGCGTCGTACGCCGCGCCCTTGATCCTTCTGGCGCAGAACCGGCAGACCGACCGTGACCGCCTGACGATGGAGGAGGATCGCCGCCGCGCGGCGATGCAGAAGGCCGACACCGAGTTCCTGACCCGGGAGATCGCTTCCCTGCGTAAATCCCTCGGTGACGTCGCCACCAGGGATTTCCTCCGCTCCGAGCTGGGCCGTCTCGCCGACGAACTGGACGAGGCGGCACTGCGCAGGGAGAAGCGCGCGCGTATGGAGTGGGAGGAAGAGCGCCCCTGACCTCGACGTAGCATGGGCTGCATGTCCGCTCCCGCATCGACGCTCGAGGACGCGATCCAGGCCGCCCTGGCGACCGTCGACGACCCCGAGATCCGCCGCCCGATCACCGACCTCGGCATGGTGTCGGGCTTCACCGTCAGCGACGGCCTGGTCAAGGTCGATCTGCTGCTCACCGTCTCCGGCTGCCCGCTGCGGGACAAGCTGAACAACGACATCACCGCCGCCCTGACGAGCCTCCCCGGCATCGACCGGGTCGAGGTCAACTTCGGGGTGATGAGCGAGGAGCAGCGCAAGGCGCTGCAGACCACGCTGCGCGGTGGTGGCGCCGCCGCGGAACCGGTCATTCCCTTCGCCCAGCCGGGCTCGCGGACGCGGGTGTACGCGGTGGCGAGCGGTAAGGGCGGTGTCGGCAAGTCCAGCGTCACCGTCAACCTGGCCGCCGCGCTCGCCAAGCGGGGCCTGTCGGTCGGCGTGATCGACGCGGACATCTACGGCCACTCGGTGCCGCGGATGCTCGGCGTGGAGAGCCGGCCCACCCGGGTCGAGGACATGATCATGCCGCCGCAGTCGCACGGCGTGAAGGTGATCTCGATCGGCATGTTCACCGCCGGCAACGCCGCGGTGGTCTGGCGCGGGCCGATGCTGCACCGCGCGCTCCAGCAGTTCCTCGCCGACGTCTACTGGGGCGATCTGGACGTGCTGCTGCTCGACCTGCCGCCGGGCACCGGTGACGTGGCCATCTCGCTGGCCCAGCTCCTGCCGAACGCGGAGATCCTGGTCGTGACCACGCCGCAGACGGCCGCTGCCGAGGTCGCCGAGCGGGCCGGAGCGATCGCGCTGCAGACGCACCAGCGCCTGGTCGGCGTGGTCGAGAACATGTCGTGGCTGGAGCTGCCGGACGGGTCCCGGATGGAGGTCTTCGGCTCCGGCGGCGGTACGACCGTGGCGGAGTCGCTGACCCAGACCATCGGTGCCCGGGTGCCGCTGCTCGGTCAGATCCCGCTGGACACCCGCGTGCGTGAGGCCGGCGACAGCGGCACGCCGATCGTGCTCGCCGACCCGGAGGCACCGGCGGCGAAGGCGCTCGACAGCGTCGCGGACAAGCTGGCGGTCCGGCGCGAGTCGCTGGTGGGCAAGCCGCTCGGCTTGATGGTCAACGCCAAGCGCGGCTGATTTCTCAGGTCGCGTCGAGGTCGTAACGCTGCGCCGGTCGGGGAGCCTCGACCGGCGTGGTGCTTTTCGCGGCGCTGCCGCCGTTCTTGAAGTCGGCGGCCGAGGCGACGTCGTTGAGCTCGTTCTTGACCCCGTTGAGGTCCTGCTTGACGTCGTCGAAGAGCGTCTGCAGCGGCTTGCGGATCGCCTGCTCGTCCTCCTCGCTGAGGAGGTGCTTGCGGATGAACGCCTTCGGGTGCAGGTCTTCGAGCTGGATGTCGGTGCCGAGCTCACGGCTCAGGTCGGTGGTCGCGTTCTGCGCCATGTTGCGCAGGCCGCGCAGCAGGCGCAGCCCGTCGCTGATCACCTTGGGCAGGCGCTCCCCGAAGACCAGCAGCGCGAGCATGAGCAGCGCGCCGATCTCCCACCAGTTCAAGTTCTCGAACACGTACGGCCTCCCCGGCGTTCCGGGCCAAGCCTACGCACGACCCGGGGCCGAAACACACCCTGCCCGATGATCAATTGGTGTCGGCGGCGAGTGTCACCGACGTCGAAGCGGTCTTGGTGCCACGCCGGTACTCGACCGGCACCACCGAACCCGGTGCGTACTTGCGGACCAGCGCGATCAGGTCGGTGCCCTCCTCGACGAGGTGCCCGCCGAGTTTCGTGACCACGTCACCGCTCTTCAGCCCGGCGGTGGCGGCCGGACCGGCCGGCTCCACCGACCGCAGCCGGGCACCACCGGCCGTCTCACCGGTGACCACCTCGGCGCCGATCACCGTACGCCGGGCCTTGCCGGTGTCGATGATGTCTTTCGCGACCCGCTCGGCCTGGTTGATCGGGATGGCGAAGGCGAGCCCGATGTTGCCGGCCTCGGTGTCGGCACCGCCCACCGAGCGGATCACCGAGTTCACGCCGATCACCTGACCGCCCGCGTCGACGAGCGGCCCGCCGGAGTTGCCCTGGTTGACCGCGGCGTCGGTCTGGATCGCCGCGTAGTAGCGCGTGGTGCCGCCCGGATCGCCGGCCTGGATGGTGCGGTCGAGGGCGCTCACGATGCCCTGCGTCACGGTGTTCTTGAGGGCCAGGGGCGAACCGAAAGCGAGGACCGGGTCACCGACCGCGATCGCGTCCGAGTCGCCCAGCTCCACGGCGGTGAGCCCGTTCTTTGCGACTTTGATCACGGCGATGTCGGATTCCGGATCCCGCCCGACCACCCGGGCCGACGCGGTGGTCCCGTCGCTGAACGACACCGACAGGACGTCGTCGGCGCTCTCCACCACGTGGTCGTTGGTGATCACGTAGCCGTCGGTGGAGACCACGAAACCGGAGCCGATCGCGCCCGTGACATGCACCGTCACGACGCTCGGTGCGACTCGCTGAGCCACACCGGCCAGCGTCTCCGGCGGGCGCCGCACGGATTCCGGAAGCTGCTCCGGGTTGGCTCCGAGCTGGGTGCCGGAGGCCGGGGTGAGGCCGCCGCGGACCGCGAAGACGAAACCGAGCGTGCCGCCGAGACCACCCGCCAGCAGGGCCGTGACCAGGACGATCAGCATGATCGGGGCGAGCGGGCGACGGGGCGCGTCGGGATCGGTCACACGCTCCGGCTCGGGAACACCGATCGCCGGGACGGCCGTCACCACCACTGCCGACGGCGCCCAAGGATCACGCCACGGGTCGGCCGTCGCATCAGTCCACCACGGCGATCCGGGCGGCTGAGGTGACGCTGGTCCGGGCGCACCCGGAGCAGGCGGCACCGGTGGCCGGCGCCAGTTCCAGCCGTCGGTCACGTCGGTGCCTCCACTCGTCATTCGCCCGGCTCCGCGCATCCAGGATGACACGGATCCACCGGGTACCACCTTCCCACCGATTGCCCCGCCGGTTCGACTGGGCCGTTTATGCATCGACGGCGTGGTGCATCACCGGAGAGCATCGCTCTACTCTCTTATCCGATGTGCGTGGTTGGCCGCGACCATCACCCCGCCGCGACCATCACACCCTTCGTCCGGAGGTCGTCATCATCGGTCCCGCTCGTTCATTCGGTCAGCCGGCGCCGCAATCAACGCCGTTCGCCGAGACCTTCGCCACTGAGGACCCGGTCCAGCAGACCGCGCGTGCCCTGGCTCACGAGCTCGGTCTGCCCTGCGTCTCCCCGGGCGCCGGCTCCGTGCTGCGCCTGCTGGCCGCCGCCGGGAACGCCAAGGCGGTGGTGGAGATCGGCACCGGTACGGGCGTGAGCGGCGTCTGGCTGCTCCGCGGCATGCGCCCGGACGGGGTGCTCACCACCATCGACGTCGAGCACGAGCACCAGCGGATCGCCCGGCGGGTTTTCCTGGAGGCCGGGTTCGCGCCGTCGCGTACCCGGATCATCAGCGGGCGGGCCCTGGACGTGCTGCCCCGGCTGGCCGACGGTGCGTACGACCTGATCTTCGTGGACGCGGACACCACCGAGTTCGCCGCGTGCACCGAGGCGGCGCTGCGCCTGCTGCGCCAGGGCGGTGTGCTGATCGTGAACGGTGCGCACGCCGGCGGGCGGATCAGCGACCCGTCCGCCCGTGACGTGGACACCCTGACCATCCGGGAGACGGTCAAGGCGATCAGGGAGTCCGAGGACTGGATCCCCGCGGTGATCCCCTCCGGCGCCGGCCTACTGACCGCTGTGAAGCGCTGAGCGCGGTTCCGCTGGGTAAGCGCAACCAGAGTCGCGATTCGCCCGTCGATGGCGAGGGTGCCGAAATCGGCTAGGCGGAGCCGTGGTCGATTTCGGCGCCCTCGCCATCGACTTCCCGGGGCGAATCGCAACCGAGCGAAGCGAGGTAATACAGCAGCATCCGGGCGCCCCAGCCGGTGGCGCCCTTGGTGAGGTCGAGGTCGTCGGCCTCGGCCCAGCTGGGCGCGGACATGTCCAGGTGCGCCCACCTGGTGTCACCGAAGAAGTCGCGCAGGAACAGGGCGGCCATCACCGAACCCGGTCCGGGCGGCGCGCTGATCCGGTCGGCGATGTCGCTGCGCAGGTTCTCCGCGTAGTCCTCGGCCAGCGGCAGCCGCCACATCCGCTCACCGGCGGCCTCGCCGGCCTCGGTGAGCGCCTTGGCGAGGTCGTCGTCGGGGCTGTAGAGGGCAGCGGTGCGCTTGCCCAGGGCGACCGAGTTCGCGCCGGTCAGGGTGGCCAGGTTCAGCACCAGGTCGGGCGCGAGCTGCTCGGCCGCGTACGCGAGCGCGTCGGCCAGCACGATCCGGCCCTCGGCGTCGGAGTTGGTGTTCTCGCTGGTCGAGCCGTCGTAGTGGGTGATCACGTCGCCGGGGCGGAAGGCCGAGCCGCTCACCGCGTTCTCGGCGAGCGGGGTCAGCGCGGTCACGCGTACCGGAAGGCCCAGGTCGGCGGCGCCGAGCGTGGCCGCCACCACCGCTGCCGCACCCCCCATGTCCTTCTTCATCAGCTTCATGCCGTCCCGCGGCTTGATCGAGATGCCGCCGGTGTCGAAGGTGATGCCCTTGCCGACCAGGACCACGTGGGTGGTCGCGCCGGGCGGCTGCCAGGAGAGCTCGACGAACCGGGGTGGTGACACCGAACCGCCGCCGACAGCGAGCAGGCCACCGAAGCGCAGCAGCTCGTCGCCCGCTCGGACGGTCACGGAGACGCCGGGGCGACCGGCGGCCTCGGCGACGATCTGGCCGGCTAACCAGGCCGGGTCCTTCACCGAGGACGGTGTGTTCGTCAGGTCGCGGGCCAGCCACGTGGCCAGGGCCGTCGCGCGGGCGCGGGTGAGGCTTTCCGCGTACCCCACGGTGTGGTCGGCGACGATCCGCACCTCGCCGGAGCGCGGTGGCTTGATCGCCTCGCGATATCGATATCCGCCCAGCCAGAGTCCCTCGGCCAGACCGCGCAGCGCGTCCTGGCCGGTGCCCGGCGGCAGAAGTACGTCAAGCGTCTCGTCACCGTCGGCGGCCCTCGCGGCCGCGGCACCCGCCGCTCGCCACCCGGCTTCGTCGCCGTCGCCGACACCGGCCAGCAGCGCTCTCGCCGGGCGGCGCAGCGGACGCGGCAGCGCGGTGATCCGGCCGGCCCGGCCGGCGTCGCCGATGCTCGCGGCCAGCGCGGAAGCCTCCGCGCCCACCTCACCGGGGGCCTGCGTCCCATCGGAGCTCACCGGTACGACCCACGTGGCCGCCTCGTCGAGATCCTTGGTCATGCGGATAGCGAACACGGGAGGATGACCTTTCCGTAAGACGTGGAAAGCCCGCCGGTACGGGCGGTACCGTACCGGCGGGCTCGCGTGAAACGTCAGCCGGCGATCGACTTCAACGCGTCACCCAGCGCGTTGGCCTCGTCCGGGGTCATCTCCACGACGAGACGGCCACCACCCTCCAGCGGGACGCGCATGACGATGCCACGGCCCTCCTTGGTGACCTCCAGCGGACCATCGCCCGTCCGCGGCTTCATCGCCGCCATCTTGTCTCCCCTCAGACCTACGTCAGGGTCGGTGGGTTACCCCACAGCCACTTGCTCCTGGAATGCACCAACACCGGCGTCACGTGCTCAGCCCCACACGACGCGCGGTGCTCGTTTCCGACCGGCGGCCGTACAGACCGTTTCACGTGTTCACGCGATGCGGCCCACCGTGCCGATCAAACATTTTCCCTGATGAACACCGGCGAACCCAAACCCAGCCCGGGCGGATGTGACAGCATCTAGCATATCGCCTTTCGGGCTGTCACAATGTGCGGTCATGCAGGCGCGGTCAGCACTCTTCGACCTGTACGGCGACTACCTGCGAGCTCGTGGCTCCCGAGCCCCGGTCGCAGCCCTGGTCCGACTGCTCGCTCCGCTGGAGATCGCGGCGCCCGCGGTCCGCACCGCGGTGTCGCGAATGGTGCGACAAGGATGGCTGCACCCCCTTCGCCTGGCCTCCGGACCCGGCTATCTGCTGACACCCAAGGCCGCACGGCGGCTCGACGAGGCGGCCACCCGGGTGTACCGAACCGGTCGCGGCGGCTGGGACGGCCGCTTCGACATGATCCTCCTGCGGGAGCCGCTCGCCCGGCGGGATGCGGTCCGGCTCGCCTATCTGGGTTACGGGCCGCTGAACGAGCTCGTCTGGGTCGCCCCGCGTGCCCCGGACGAGATCGAGGCGGTCCTGACCGAGGCCGGGGCGGGGTTCGAACGGTTCAGCGCCAGCCACACCGCGGGCTCACCGGGTGCCCTCGAGATCGTCGGTCGGGCCTGGGACCTGGACCGGATCGGGCAGTCGTACGAGGACTTCGTCACCTCGTTGCGCCCCGTCGTCAAGGCGGTCACTCCGCGAAGTTCCGACGAGGAGGCGTACGCGGCGCGTTTCCGCCTGGTCCACGCCTGGCGATCGTTCCTCTTCCAGGACCCGCAGCTGCCCTCCGCACTGCTGCCGGCCGGCTGGCCCGGTGTCCGCGCGGCGGCCTTCTTCGACAAGCACGCCACCCGGCTGCGCCCGGCCGCCGACCGCTACGTCGAACGTTGCCTGCAATCTGCCGTGCGTGGAGGACGTGTGGGATTCTCAGAACCATGACCGCCATCCGACCGCCCCAGCCGCCGCCCACCGACGGACTGAAGGCGGACTCGCTGCTCGTCGACCGCACCGGCGCCGTCGTCACCCTCACGCTGAACCGCCCCGAGGCGATGAACTCCCTCACCGTCGACCTCAAGGTGGCGCTCCGGGACACCCTCGCCGAGCTGGAGCGGGACCGGTCGTGCCGGGCCATCGTGCTGGCCGGCGCCGGCGGTGCGTTCAGCGGCGGTCAGGACCTGCGCGAGCACGCGGCGCTGCTGGAGTCCGGCTCCACCGACCTGAACACGGTCCAGGTGCACTACAACCCGATCGCGCAGCGGCTGGCGAGCATGCCGAAGCCGGTCGTCGCGGCGGTGCGGGGCATGGCAGCCGGCGCGGGTGCCTCCTTCGCGCTGCTCGCCGACTTCCGGATCGGCGGGCCGTCGACGCGCTTCCTGATGGCGTTCGCGAACGTCGGGCTCGCCGGGGACAGCGGGGTCTCCTGGTCGCTGCCGCGGATCGTCGGGCACGCCAGGGCGGTGGAGCTGCTGATGCTCGCCCAGCCGGTCAAGGCCGACGAGGCGTACCGGATCGGGCTGCTCTCCCAGCTGCTGGAGGACGACGAGCAGGTGCTGCCGGCCGCACAGGAGCTCGCGGCGCGGCTCGCGGCCGGCCCGACGGTGGCCTACGGCGCGATCAAGCGGGAGCTGTCGATCGGTGACGCCGGTACGCTCTCCGACGCCCTTGCCGCGGAGGCTCAGGCCCAATCGATCTGCGGGGCGACCGCGGATCACCAGGCGGCGGTTTCGGCCTTCCTGAACAAGCAGAAGCCGGTTTACGAGGGACGCTGAGTTCGGCTCAGTCGTCCTCGTCCTCTTCCTCGGGGTCCTGGTTGGCCTCGGCCCCGAGGACGAAGGCCTGCATGGCCAGCTCGTCGCCGGACGGCCAGACGTAGGTCGGCAGCTCGGCCGGGCCCAGCTCCAGCACGTGCGACCAGAACTGGCGCACCGCCTCCGCCGGGCTGTTCGCCTCGATCGGCATCGCGACGCTGACCAGCCAGGGCTTCCAGTCAGCCGTGCCGCCGAGCCGCGCGGCCAGCCGCCGGTAGGTCACCTCGTCGACCGGGCCACCGGTCAGCCCCTCGACCGGCAGCGGCTCGTCGAACGCCCGCCGCCGATAGCCCAGGACCAGGTCGCCGCCGTCCGCCTTCTCCACCCGGGCCAGCGCCACGACGCTCTCCTCGGCGACGACGAGCACCTCGTCACCGGCCGACGGCCCCGCGGGCCCGTCCGCCACGGTCACGACATCGTGCTGGAACAACCGCTCGGTCGCCCACTGCTCGTCCGGAAGAACCACCGACCACTGCGCCATGCGCCCATCTCATCACGCGACCTAGGGCGTGGTGAGCGGTGGGACCCAACAGTCGGCGAGATGGTCGTCCACCATGCCGGTGGCCTGCATCAACGCGTACGCCGTTGTGGGGCCGACGAACTTGAAGCCGCGCTTTTTCAGCGCCTTGGCGAGGGCGGTGGACTCGGGGGTGAGCGCCGGGACGTCGGCGCGGGCCGGCGGGCGCGGCCGGGCCGGTGGCGCGAACGACCAGAGCAGGGCCGCGAGCCCGCCGGGGAGTTCGGCGGCGACCCGGGCGTTGTGCAGGGCCGCGTCGACCTTCATCCGGTTGCGGACGATGCCGGGGTCGGCCATCAGGCGGGCCGCGTCGGCCTCCGTGTACTGCGCGACTCCGGCGATCGAGAAGCCGTCGAAGGCCGCCCGGAACGCCTCGCGCTTGCGCAGGATGGTGATCCACGACAGGCCGGACTGGAAGGCCTCCAGGGTGAGCCGCTCGAAGAGGGCGTCGTCACCGCGGACCGGCCGGCCCCACTCCTCGTCGTGGTAGGCGGTGTACTCCGGGGAGCCGGCGCCCCAGGAGCAGCGGGGCCGCCCGTCCGGGCCGATCACCAGCCCGGAGTCGGTCACGGCAGTCGCCCCTGCTCCACCAGGCGGCCGAACTTCTTGAGGGCGCCGGTGAAGCCGAGCTTCGACCCGGGCCAGAGCACCGGCCAGGCGATCTTCCCGACCGCTCCGGCCGGGAGGTGGAACCACTCGTGCAGCACGATCTGGGTACGGTCGCCGGACATCGCGGTGCATCGCATGGCACCGGGACCGCGCAGGACCTTCCCGCAGTGCACGACGCGCACCTCGTACGGTGCGTTGACCTTGACGACGCGCAGCTCGTCGCGGAGCACCGCCGGGCCCAGCGCGGTGACCGCCTCGACCAGGCTGCCCTCGCCGCCGTCGCCCTCGACCACCCGGACCCGGGTGAACGGCATCCACTCGGACTGCCGCTCCCAGTTCATGAAGGCGGCGAAGACCACCGGCGCCGGCGCGCTGACGATCACCGTGGCGGTGAACTCGCCGGATCCGGGCCTGGCTGCCTCGCCCAGGCCCTCGGCTGGGCCCTCCGCCGGATCACCGGCGCTCATCGGTGGTCCGCCGGCTCCCCGTCGGCTGCGGGCACCGCGGTGCTCTGCGGCGGCACCTCGGCCAGTTCGATCACGGCGCCCTCGGCCGGCTCGGTCCCGGGCCCGGCCGGCGGCGGGGTCGGCGCCGCCGCGGCCTCGCGGGCCTTGCGCAGCGCGTCGGCGTCCTCGGTCCGGCCCTCGCGGAGCGCGGCGACCTCGGCCTCGAGCACACCGATCAGCTCACCCTTGTAGCCGATGTCGTACGCGGCGCGCTGCAACGCCTGATCCACCTGGGCCATCCGGTAGCCGCGCCACGCGGTGTCGAACCTGGTCAGGGAGAGGTCCTTCTCCCCCAGCGGCCGGTCACCCGGCAGCGGCACCGCACGCCCGTCGGGTTCGACCGGGGCCAGTCCCGAGTCGCCCCCGCTCAGCAGGACGGTCACGCCGAAGACGATCGTCGCGACGACGAGCGCGACGACAATGAAGAGCAGAAGCTGACCCATGCGCACGATGTTGGCATGTCCGCTTTCCGGTGGCGAGCCCGCCACCCGGTCGGTTGCCGGCGGCGCGCGCCCTGAGCAGGTCAGGTCCAGGTCAGGATGCGTTTGCGCCAGGCATAGAGGATGCCGAGCGCGAGCACCGCGACGAAGACACCCATCTCGGCGAGAGCGAACCCGCTGAAGGCCGGCCGATCGAAGATCAGCGCCCACGGGAAAAGGAACACGGCCTCGACCGCGAAGAGCACATAGAGGTACGCGTAGACGTAGTACCGGATCTGCGCCTGGGCCCAGTCGCCGCCGACCGGGTCGACGCCGCTCTCGTACGCGATCCGCTTGCCCGGTGGCTCCGCCGGATTCGCCGGGCTGAGCAGCCGGTTCGCCCCGAACGCCGCCACGAACAGCAGCACTCCGGCGGCCAGCACCAGACCCAGCGTGGCGTACGAACCGAGATATCCGTCCACGATCGGGGAGCCTAACGGACGTCAGGCAGCGCCGGACGTGCCGCATGGTGGACTCTGCTGGCTGACCTTTGCTCCCGTGGCTACTGTGGGCAACGGTCTGCGGCCGCCTCGTAAGGAGCGGCGACGTAGGGTGGAAGTGACGATGTGCGGGCCGGCCATCGACAACCTTGAGCCGCCGGACCGCGTCCTTTGGAGGTTGAACGTGGTCGCTTCCGCGAAGCGAGTCGAACAGCTGGACAGAGTGGTGATCCGTTTCGCCGGGGACTCCGGCGACGGTATGCAGCTCACCGGGGACCGGTTCACCTCGGAGACCGCTCAGCTCGGCAACGACATCTCGACCCTTCCCAACTTCCCCGCCGAGATCCGCGCACCGGCGGGCACCCTGCCCGGCGTGTCGAGTTTCCAGGTGCACTTCGCCGACTACGACATCCTCACGCCCGGCGACGCGCCGAACGTGCTGGTCGCGATGAACCCGGCCGCGCTGAAGGCCAACCTGGCCGACCTGCCCGCCGGCGCCGACATCATCGTGAACACCGATGAGTTCACCAAACGAAATCTGGCGAAGGTCGGATATGCGACCAGCCCGCTGGAGGACGGCTCGCTCAGCGGCTACGCGGTGCACCCGGTCGCCCTGACCTCGATGACGGTCGGCGCGCTGGCCGGCGCCGGCGTCGCCAAGAAGGACGCCGAGCGCGCCAAGAACATGTTCGCCCTCGGCCTGCTGAGCTGGATGTACTCGCGGCCGTTCGAGTCGACGCTGCGGTTCCTCGAGCGCAAGTTCGCCAAGCGCCCCGACCTGGTCGCGGCGAACAAGACGGCCTTCCAGGCGGGCTGGAACTACGGCGAGACCACCGAGGCCTTCTCCGTGCGGTACGAGGTGAAGCCCGCGAAGATGCGGCCGGGCACCTACCGCAACATCACCGGCAACCAGGCGCTCGCGCTCGGTCTCGTCGCCGCCGGGGTCCGGGCGAAACTGCCGGTCTTCCTCGGGGCGTACCCGATCACGCCGGCCTCGGACATCCTGCACGAGCTCTCCAAGCACAAGAAGTTCGGCGTCACGACGATGCAGGCCGAGGACGAGATCGCCGCGATCGGTGCGGCGCTGGGCGCGGCGTACGGCGGGGCGCTCGGCGTCACCACCACCTCGGGCCCCGGCGTCGCGCTCAAGGGCGAGACCATCTCGCTGGCGATCGCGCTGGAGCTGCCGCTGGTGATCGTCGACGTGCAGCGGGCCGGTCCGTCCACCGGCATGCCGACCAAGACCGAGCAGGCCGACCTGAACATGGCGCTGTACGGCCGGCACGGTGAGGCGCCGCTCGCGGTGATCGCACCCAAATCGCCGTCCGACTGCTTCTACGCGGCGATCGAGGCCGCCCGGATCGCCCTGACCTACCGCACGCCGGTCATCCTGCTCTCCGACAACTACGTGGCGAACGGCTCCGAGCCGTGGCTGCTGCCGTCCGTCGACGAGCTGCCCGACCTGCGGGTCGAGTTCGCCAAGGAGCCGAACACCTCCGACGGTCGCTTCCTGCCCTACCTGCGGGATCCGCAGACGCTGGCGCGGCCGTGGGCGGTTCCGGGCACACCCGGCCTGGAGCACCGCATCGGTGGCCTGGAGAAGGCCGACCAGACCGGCGACATCTCGTACGACCCGGCGAACCACGAGTTCATGGTGCGGATCCGCCAGGAGCGCATCGACACCATCGCGGTGCCCGAGGTGGACGTGGAGGATCCGGAGGAGAACGCGCGGGTCCTCGTACTCGGATGGGGTTCGACTTATGGCCCGATCGGTGCCGCCTGCCGTGCGCTGCGCCAGCGCGGTCTGCCGATCGCCCAGGCGCACCTGCGGAATCTCGCACCGCTGCCGGCCAACCTCGGTGAGGTGCTGGCGGGGTACGACAGGGTGGTCATCCCGGAGATGAACCTCGGTCAGCTCGCCCACGTGATCCGCGCGAAGTACCTGATCGACGCAGTTCCCTTCAACCAGGTCAGCGGCCTGCCGTTCACCGCCGCGACCCTGGAGAGCATGCTCGAGGACGTGGTCAAGAATGGCTAACCCGGTTGTCGAACTGAAGCTGACCGCCAAGGACTTCAAGTCCGACCAGGAGGTCCGCTGGTGCCCCGGCTGCGGTGACTACGCGATTCTCGCCGCGGTGCAGGGCTTCATGCCGGAGCTGGGCATCCCGCGGGAGAACATCGTCTTCGTCTCCGGCATCGGGTGCTCGTCGCGCTTCCCGTACTACATGAACACCTACGGGATGCACTCGATCCACGGGCGTGCGCCGGCGATCGCGACCGGGCTGTCGGCGTCCCGGCCGGACCTCAGCGTCTGGGTGGTCACCGGCGACGGCGACGCGCTGTCGATCGGCGGCAACCACCTGATCCACGCGCTGCGCCGCAACGTGAACCTCAAGATCCTGCTCTTCAACAACCGGATCTACGGGCTCACCAAGGGGCAGTACTCGCCGACCTCGGAG
The DNA here is from genome assembly GCF_042666575.1 of Actinoplanes sp. GCM10030250. Taxonomy (NCBI): domain Bacteria; kingdom Bacillati; phylum Actinomycetota; class Actinomycetes; order Micromonosporales; family Micromonosporaceae; genus Actinoplanes; species Actinoplanes sp. GCM10030250. Next base: position 434,464 of record NZ_JBHTDO010000002.1, read on the forward strand.
ATCGGCAAGATCACCAAGTCGACGCCGGCCGGCTCGGCGGACTCGCCGTTCAACCCGCTCTCGCTCGCGCTGGGCGCCGAGGCCACGTTCGTTGCCCGGACCATCGACTCCGACCGCAAGCACCTCCAGTCGGTGCTGCGGGCCGCCGCCGAGCACGAGGGCTCCGCGTTCGTCGAGATCTACCAGAACTGCAACATCTTCAACGACGGCGCCTTCGACCTGATCAAGGACGCTTCGTCGCGGGACGAGCACCTGATCCGGCTGGAACAGGGACAGCCGATCACCTTCGGCGCCGACGGGCGGTTCTCGGTCGTACACCCCGAGGGCAGCTTCGGACTGAAGGTGCAGGAGGGCGGCACCCCCATGGTCCACGACGCGACAGTGGACGACCCGGCCTATGCGTTCGCCCTCAGCCGGCTCTCCGGCTCCGACCTGGGCACCACCCCGATCGGCGTGTTCCGCAACGTGCAGCGCCCGTCCTACGACGAAATCGTGCGCAAGCAGGTGCTGGACGCACAGGCCCAGTCCACCGGTTCGCCCGAGGAGATGCTCGGCGACCTGCTCAGCGCCGCCGACACCTGGACGATCCTCTAGGTTTTGCCCGCCGCATCGATCCTCTAGGTTTCGCCCTGCCACATCGATCCTCTAGGTTTGCCCCGCCACATCGATCCTCTAGGTTTTGCCCCGCCGCATCGATAGTCTTCGGGCTGTGACCGATGGAGACAGGTCCTACCCGGAGCTCGACACCGAGGTGGCGCACTCCGCCCGGCTGTGGAACTACCTGCTCGGCGGCAAGGACAATTTCGCCGCCGACCGGGAGGCGGCGGAATACGCGCTGGCCCTGATGCCGGAGCTGGTGCAGTCCGCCCGTGCGAACCGGGAGTTCCTCGGCCGCGCCGTCCGTCACCTGGCCGGCGAGGCCGGTATCCGGCAGTTCCTGGACATCGGCACCGGCCTGCCCACGGCGGACAACACCCACGAGGTGGCGCAGAGCGTCGCACCACAGAGCCGGATCGTCTACGTCGACAACGACCCGATGGTTCTGGTGCACGCCCGGGCCCTGCTGACCAGCACACCCGAAGGCGCCACCGACTACATCGACGCGGACATCCGCGACACCGGGCGGATCCTCGAGCAGGCGCACGAGACGCTCGACTTCGGGCAACCGATCGCGATCATGCTGCTGGGCATCGTGAACTTCGTGGTCGACGACGATGAGGCGGCCTCGGTGGTCCGCACGCTCCTCGATGCGGTGCCGTCCGGCAGCTACCTGGTGATGTCGCACCCGACCCGGGAGGTCAACGGTGCGGCGGTCGAGCAGTCGATGAAGCAGTGGAACTCCAGCGGTGCGGCGCCGATCGTCGCGCGCAGCCGGGACCAGATCGGATCGTTCTTCACCGGCCTGGAGCTGCTGGATCCGGGCGTGGTGACCTGCTCGGCGTGGCGGCCCGACCCGGCACACCCGGGCATCACCGACATGGTCTCCGAGTTCGCCGCGGTCGGTCGCAAGCCGTAACGACCCGGTCGGCCGCAAGCCGTAACGACCCGGTCGGCCGCAAGCCGTAACGACCCGGTCGGCCGCAAGCCGTAATGACCCGGCGCGACGCTCAGACCGCGACGCCGTTGCGAAGCTCAGACCGCGACGCCGTTGCGAAGCTCAGACCGCGACGCCGTTGCGAGGCTCAGACCGCGACGCCGTTGTGCGCGGCCTCGTCGTCGCGGATGTAGACGAGCAGGTCGCCGGTCTCGATGGTGACCGCGTGCTCCCCGCCGAGCGGCAGCACCTTGCCGCGGCGGATCAGTGCCACCACCAGGGTGACCAGCTCGCGCGGGTTGCGGCCGACCTCGGCCCGCTCCGCCGAGCGCATCGCCAGTGCCATGCCCTGGCCCGGGGTGAGCAGGTCTTCCACGACGTCGATCAGCGGCGGCGCGGTGGTGGTCAGGCCAAGCAGGCGACCGGCCGTGGACGACGAGACGATGACGTGGTGGGCGCCGCTCTGCTTGAGCAGGGCGGCGTTCTCCTGCTCACGGACGGCGGCGATGATGCGCACCTGACCGGCCGTCAGCTGCCGCACGGTCAGCGTGATCAGGACCGACGCCTCGTCACGGTCGGTGGCGATGATGACGGACTTGCAGTTCTTCACGTCCGCCTCGTTGAGCACTGCGGAACGGGTGGCGTCGCCCTCGATCACGACAAGCCCGCTGGCGGCCGCCTGGCGGACACCGGCCTCACGGTTCTCCACGATCACGATGCGGGATTTCTCGTACCCCGTCTCCAGCAGCGCGGCGACCGCGGCCCGGCCCTTCGTGCCGTAACCGCAGATGATCACGTGGTCCTTCAACTTGCGCCTCCACCGGGTGACCCGCAGGCCCTTCCGGTACTGGTCGGTCAGCACCTCCAGTGTGGTGCCGACCAGGATGATCAGGAAGAGCACCCGGGCGGGCGTGATGAACAGGACGTTCACCAGGCGTGCGCCCTGAGTCTCGGGGGTGATGTCACCGTAGCCCGTGGTGGAGAGCGAGACGACGGCGTAGTAGAAGCAGTCGAGCAGCGTCAGGCCGTCGTCGTTGATGTCGCGATAGCCATCGCGGTCCGTATAGATGACGGTGACCGCGAGCAGCACCAGGGTGCACGCCATCACCAGCCGGAGGCCGAGGGCCCTCAGTGGTCCCTGCCGGACCCGCGGTAGATGAATCATGGAACGGCCTGCACGCAAACACCCTAACGGTCAAGCTGGGAATCGCACCCGGAGGAGTCACGATGACGCGCCCTGCGATCCGCCGCGCCGCCGTAGCGGGCATCCTGCTGGCGGGCACGACGATACTGCCGGCGGGACCCGCGTGGGGGGTGGTCCCCGACAAGGGAACCCTGCTGGCCCGATGGACCCAGCCCACCGCTGAGAGCACCGCCGAGTGGAACGCCGCGCGGCGTGATCGGGGGAAGTGGGCGGAGTACGGCTTCGACTGGTCCACCGACTACTGCTCACACGGGCCGGAGAAGCCGGTCGGGTTCGATTTCCGCAACGCCTGCCGGCACCACGACTTCGGCTACCGCAACTACCGGGCGGCGGGCACCTTCGCCGCGCACAAGCGCCGGATCGACGAGGTGTTCCGGGCTGATCTGCGCCGGACCTGCGACGGGTACCGCACGCTGGTGCAGCCGGTCTGCAACACGGTGGCCTGGACCTATTACCAGGCCACCGTGAACTTCGGCGATCGCTAACGGGCTATCTGGGCGAAGCGGGTGGCACCGTCCTCCAGGTCCGGGTGCTCGACGGCCAGGGCCATCGCGACGATCTGGTCGAAGCCGAGGGCTGCCCCATCGGCGTACGCCGTGTCGAAGGCCGCGTCGCCGAGCCGGGTCCGCAGGGCGGCCTGCTGCGCCGACCAGAACCCGCCGAACGACTCCGTGCGCCGGGCGCCGCGGGCCGCCTCAGCACCGCCGAACAACACGGTGGCGGTCGCGGGATCACCGCCGAGGACGCAGCGCACCGCGATCGCGGCGACGGCGTCGGCAGCGGCACCCCGGAAACCGTGGCGCAGGCGGGAGCGAAGCGCTACCACCAGGTGGTCGTGGGCGGCGATCAGGTCACCGCGGCGGAGCGCGACCATGCCGAGAAGCCAGTCGACCGTACGGCGGCCCCGGTCCTCGGGGTGACCGGCCTCGAGCTGACGGGCGGCACCGAGCAGCTCGGCGGCCTCGGTCAGCGCGTCGCGGCGCCAGAGCAACTCGGCCAGAGCCAGCACGGCCGGCAGCGCGGCGGCCGGCGCACCGACCCCTTCCGCCTGGGCGATCACCTCGCGGCAGGCGTGCTCGGCGGCGTCACCGGCACCCTCGAGGTACGCCATCCGGGCGGCGAGGACCCGGATCAGCAGCGCCGAATCGTCGCCGGCACGGGCGGCCGCCTCCGCACGGCCCAGGTAGCGCTCCCGCTCGGACCGGTCGTCGGCGAGGCCGGCGTGCATCAGGTAGGCGCCGGCGAGCTCCGCGGGTGCCGCCCGCTGGTAGAGCCGGGTGAGCAGCTCCCGGCCGGATGCGGCGCCGCCGTGCTCACGCCACCAGGGGTCAAGAGCGCCGGCCAGCCGCAGCCCGGCCGGCACGTCACCGGTGGTCACCGCCCACCGCAGGGCGGACTCCCACTCCGGCACGTACGGCCCCAGCTCGGTCAGCGAGACCGTGCGCACCTGGTCGTCGGTGTCCACGACGACACCGTCGAGGGTCCGCAGCGACCAGGAGAGGTGCTGATCACGGATCGCCGGTTCGTCACCGGCCGCGGTCAGCTGGCGCAACGCGTACGCCCGCACTTGATCGGACAGCCGGTAACGCGGACCCGGCACCACGTCGACAAGCGATTTGTCGGCAAGCTCGGAGAGCGCGCCGAGCGCCTCGGCGCCGCACCACTCGACCGTCGCGAGATCCACCGGCCCGGCGAAGACCGCCAGCCGTCGCAGCAGGCCCGCCGCCCTGCTGCCGAGGGTCCGGTAGGACCAGGCGAGGTTGTTGGCCAGGCTGGCGTGCCGCCCGTCGCCGGCCGCGTCGTTGTCGAGCGCGCCGAGCGGGTCGTCCAGGCGCCGCGCGAGCTGGTCGGCGGGCAGCAGGCGCAACCGCGCCGCAGCCAGTTCGATCGCCAGCGGTGAGCCCTCCAGCCGGGCCGCGAGCCGCGCCAGCGGCGCCTCACCGTCACCGGCCCGGCCACCCTGCGCCGCCGCCGCCCGCTCCTTCAGCAGCGCGAACGCGTCCGCCGGGGCGAGCGGCGGAATCCGCCAGACCGTCTCACCGGGCAGGCCGAGCGGCGATCGGCCGGTGGTCACGACGTCGAGCCGTCGGCATCGGCTGAGCAGGCGATGCACCAGCGTGGCGGTGAGGCCCGGCGCCGCGTCGCAGGTCTGCAGCAGGACCAGCATCCGCCGCTCCGCGCACTGCTCGACCAGGGTCTCGATCATGGGCCGGTCCGGTTCCGCCCGCAGTCCGAGAGCCGCGGCCAGCGCGTTGGGCAGGCCATTCGCCGCGGTGGCGGCATCGATCGTCCAAACACCGCCGGGGTACGCGGGAAGCAGCCGATCCGCTACGGACAGTGTCAGGCGGGTCTTGCCGGCACCGCCCGGTCCCACCACCGACACCAGCCTGTTGTGGCTGATCAGCTCGGCCAGCTCGGCCGACTCCGCACGCCGCCCGACGAAGTCGCAGTGCTCGGCGGGCAGGTTGTGCCGTGGCGCCTCGGCGGTGCGTGGCCGGGGAAAGTCACGGTCCAGTCCCGGAGCGACGACCTGGAAGATGCGCTCGTCGTCGTCGAAGCCGCGCAGCCGGAACGTACCGAGGTCGAGCATGTCCACGGTGGCCAGCGTGGCGGCGGCCGCCCTCGACGCGCACGCGGCGGTGTAGGAGGTGGTGACCGCCGTGGCGGTCGCCTCGGAGCAGAGGACCTGGCCACCGTGTGCGGCGGCGGAGACCCGGGCGGCCCGGTGCACCTCGGCGCTGGCGTATTCCCGGCCGACCGGAGTGGCCCGCCCGGTGTGCAGTCCCATCCGGACCCGGGGCACCGCGTCACGCCGTGGCCAGTCGTATGCGGACAGTCTCCGCTGCGCCTCGACGCACGCGGCAACGGCGGCGTCAGCGCTCGAGAAGGCGACGAAGAAGGAGTCACCCTCCGTTAACAACTCAACACCATCGAAGTCGTCGAGCACAGCGCGTAGCACTGATCGATGCGCTCCGAGAACGTTTCGGTACGCCTCACCGAGCATTCGGGCGAGCCTGGTCGAGCCCTCGATGTCGGTGAACATAAAGGTCACCAGACCACTGGGTAGCTCGCTCCGTCCCGACACGGTGGAACCTCCGCCCCCTTCTAGGAAGTCGCGCCTCATGCTGCCGTATCTCTGTGTCACCGCCCATCGTAGAAACGGACGGTAATCATTTGCCCGCCATGGCCTAACCCTTACGGATGACGGGCCGGCCGCGGCATCGACGCCGGCATACGGGACTACGCGTCTCGTAACGAAAGAGATCGAACGCGGAAACGCGGCGCACGGCCAAAATCAGCGGGCCGTTCGGGTGTACACGTACGAGGCAGCGAAATGACACCGCCTGCGATCAACGGATCACCGGCCGAAGTCGACGCTCCGGGTTGTGGCTGTCCGTCGCCGCGGCCGGGTCGGGGGGACGGCCGGGCGACGGGCCGGGTTTGTTCAGCAGCCGCAGGCGCCTCCGCAACAGCCGCCGCCACCGGCGGCCGGGGCTGCCGGGGCGCCCGCGGCGCCGCGGCCGGTGACGGCGACAGTGGACAGGAGTTTCACGGTGTCGTCGTGGCCCTGCGGGCAGGCGGCGGGCGCGGCTGCCTCACGCATCGGGCGGGTCATTTCGAAGGTGGCGCCGCAGGCGCGGCACCGGTACTCATAGCGCGGCATCCGACCAGCGTAGGGCCCCTGCCGGGGCCGGCGCACCGGGAGTTGTCCACAGGGCCTGAGCGACTTGCCCAAGGGGTGACACGGACGGGTAGGGTCGACCCGTGGCGGAGGCGCGGATGACCCCAGAAGACGTGCCGGAGTTGCGCTCCTCGGCACCGCATCAGGGTGGGCCGCTGGGCAGTTCCGGTGCGGCGCCGAGTGCGGATCCGGGCGGGTCGGACAAGTCGGATGTGGGCGCTCCGGAGTCGACTGCTCCGTCCAGTCCTGAGCCGGCCAAGCCTGAGCCGGCCAGTCCTGAGCCGGCCAAGCCTGAGCCGGCCAGTCCTGAGCCGGCCAGTCCTGAGCCGGCCAAGCCTGAGCCGGCCAAGCCTGAGCCGGCCAAGCCTGAGCCGGCCAAGCCTGAGGCGGCCGGGGATGGCGCCGCGAAGCCTGTCATTCCGGCACAGCGCGGGCCGGTCGAGGTGGCCGATGCGGACAAGACATCGCCCAAGGAAGACGACGCCGCCAAGAAAGACGCGGTCAAGAACGACGCCTCAGCCAAGGACGCGCAGCCGGCCAAGTCCGACGACACAACCAAGGACGGCGTCGCCAAGGACGGCGTCGCCAAGGACGGATCCGGCAAGGACGGATCCGGCAAGGACACTGCCGCCAAGGACACTGCCGCCAAGGACACTGCCGCCAAGGGCACCGCCGCCGCTGCTCCCGCCGGGAAGAAGGCTCGTCGTTTCCGGCCGGTCGCCGCGGTGGGCCGGGCTGGGCGGGCGACCGGCTCGTGGGCGCGCGGACCGGTCGGCCGGGTGGTTCTGCCCGGTTTGGTCGTCGTCGGTCTCGTGGTGCTCGCCGGGACCTCGGGGGCCTACCTGGTTCCGCGGGCTCTCGACGCGGCCGCGCCCACCGCCACTCCCACGTTCGCCGGCCAGTCCGGTGCACCCGGCGTCAACCCGAGCGATCCCGCGGCTCTCCCCGGCGGACCGGGTGTGACCGGCACCGGGCTACCCACCGCACCGGCCGGCGCCGCGACCGGGCTGCCCCCGGTGCAGCCCACTGTGACCGGTGCGCGGCCCGCCGACGCGCTCGCCAGTTGGGCGCAGCAGGTCGGTACCAGGGTGGGCATCCCGGTCGTGGCAGTTCAGGCTTACGGCTATGCCGAGCTCGTCACCGCGAAGACCACCCCGTCCTGCCATCTGAGCTGGACCACGCTCGCCGCGATCGGGAAGGTCGAGTCGGGACACGGCAGCCACGAGGGCGCGGTGCTGGGTGTGGACGGGAACGCCTCGCCGACGATCTACGGGTTGCCGCTCGACGGGCAGGGCGGGCGCCAGCTGATCAGGGACACCGATCAGGGCGTGGTGGACCGGGACACCACGTACGACCGGGCTGTGGGCCCGATGCAGTTCATCCCGTCGACCTGGCAGGCGATGGAGATCGACGCGGACAACGACGGCGTGAAGAACCCGAACGACATCGACGACGCGGCGATGACCGCGGCGGCGTACCTCTGCAAGGGTGGTCGCGACCTGTCCAAGGCCGACTCCTGGTGGGACGCGGTGCTGACCTACAACGACGTCCGTCCGTACGCGCAGGAGGTTTTCACGACCGCCAACGACTACGGCCTGCGCAGCCGGACCTGATCGGGAGCCGCCGGACCGATCGAGCTCAGAGGCCCACTTCGCGACTCTGGGTGAGCGTGCTCGTACTTTTGCGTGGTCAGGCCTTCCCTGAAGGTCCGTTAAACGGCACGATGTACGGGTGAGGGTGCGTGAATGGGATCCCCGCTCCGCGTCCGCGACCGAGATCCACTCGCTCGTGGAGATGGTCAACGTGGTCATGGCTGCCGATCTTCCGGACGATCCACCCTGGCGGGACGTGCAGGTCCGCGACTATCTGGCCGAGACGATGCCGGGCGAGCGGCGGATCACCTGGATCGCCGAGGACGATCGCCTTCCCGAGGGGGAGGGTGAGATCTTCGCCCACGTCAACATCCTGCTGCTCGGTGACATCGGCGTGCTCGAGGTGCTGGTTCGGCCACATCTGCGCCGCCGGGGGCTGGGGCGACAGTTGGTGGCGATGGCAGCCCGCCGGGCGTACCTCGAAGGTTTCTCCTCGATCGGTGTCGAGGCGATCGGCGGCACGACGGCGATCCCGTTCTACGAGGCGCTGGGTTTCGAGCGGGAGTATGTGGAGACCCGCAGCGTGCTCAACCTGGACTCGGTCGACTGGCTGGCCCTGGGCGCGATGGCGACCGGCATCAGCTCCGGCTACCGCATCGAGTATCACCCCGGTGGCCCGCCCGACTCGCTGCTCGACGCCTATGCGCAGGCCAAGGCGGAGGCGCAGCACGACGACGACGATCTGGACCTGCAGCCGCGCTCGTCCGACCCGCAGCGCCTGCGCGACTCGCTGGACACGCTGCACAAGCGCGGCCTGAAGCCGTACATCGTCCTCGCCATCCACGAGGCGAGCGGGACCGTCGCGGGCCTGACCGAGGTGGTCGTGCCGGCGCAGCATCCGGAGCGCGCCGATCAGTACGACACGATCGTCGTCCGCGAGCACCGCGGCTACGGCATCGACCGCGCGATCAAGGCCCGGATGCTGTTCGAGCTGCGTTCCGCCGAGCGGGGCCTGCGCCAGGTGCAGACCTGGAACGCGCAGCACAACGAGTCGATGCTGAAGGTCAACGCCGAACTCGGCTACGAGTCCGACCGCGACTGGTTCGAGTACATCGCTGACGTCTCCCGGCTGGTGCAGGCCATGGAGCCGTGAGACCTCAATAACGCTCGCGCAGCATCTTGGCCGCTTCCGTGGCCCAGTAGGTCAGGGTGATCTGGGCGCCGGCGCGCTTGATCGAGGTGAGCGACTCGAGGATCACCCGCTCGCGGTCGATCCAGCCGTTGGCGGCGGCCGCCTCCACCATCGCGTACTCGCCGGAGACCTGGTAGGCGGCGACCGGCACGTCGACCCGCTCCCGGAGCGCGACGATCACGTCGAGGTACGGCAGGGCCGGCTTGACCATGACGATGTCAGCACCCTCGGCCACGTCCAGGTCGACCTCGCGGAGAGCCTCGCGCAGGTTCGGCGGGTCCTGCTGGTACTGCCGGCGGTCGCCCTGCAGGGTCGACTCGACGGCCTCGCGGAACGGGCCGTAGAAGGCGCCCGCGTATTTGGCCGTGTAGGCCAGGATCGCCACGTCCTGATGGCCGGCCGCGTCGAGGGCCTTGCGGATCACGCCGATCTGGCCGTCCATCATGCCGGACGGCCCCACCATGTGGGCTCCGGCTTCGACCTGGGCGACCGCCATCTCGGCGTAGATGTCCAGGGTAGCGTCGTTGTCGACGGATCCGTCGGCGGCCAGCACACCGCAATGCCCGTGCGAGGTGAACTCGTCAAGGCACAGGTCGCTCATGATGACCGTGGAGTCGCCGAGTTCGGCCCGCAGGTCACGGAGGCCGACGTTGAGGATGCCGTCCGGGTCGAGCCCGGCCGAACCGGTCTCGTCCTTGTTCGCGTTGTCCGGCACGCCGAAGAGCATAAGGCCGCCGACGCCCGCGCTGACCGCCTCGTGTGCGGCCTTGCGCAGCGACTCCCGGGTGTGCTGGACGACCCCGGGCAGCGAACTGATCGGTTTCGGCTCGGCCAGACCCTCCTTGAGGAAGAGCGGCAGGACCAGTTCGGACGGGGCGAGCCGGGTCTCCTCGACCAGGCGGCGGATCGCCGGGGTGCGCCGCAGCCGGCGCGGGCGGACGTCGGGGAAGGACATCTGACGCTCCTAGAGAACGAAAAGGCGCGCCGGGCGAACCGGCGCGCCTATCCGGGGATCAGCGGAATCGGAGGGCGGTCGGCCCCTGGACCTTCGAGCCGCGGCGCTGCTTGGCCGGCATCGCGGCCAGCTTCTCGCGAAGCTCGAGCGCGTACTCGGCGAGTGCCTCGACCAGGTCCGGTACGGAGGCGTTCTGCGGCTGGGTGTCGACCCGCAGACCGAACTCGACAGCGGTCTCGGCCGTCTTGGGGCCGATCACCGCGACGACCGTACGGGCGTGCGGCTTGCCGGCGATGCCGACCAGGTTCCGCACCGTCGAGGAGGAGGTGAACAGCACCGCGTCGAATCCACCGGACTTGATCGCGTCGCGGATCTCGGCGGGCGGCGGGGCGGCGCGGACGGTCCGGTACGCGGTGACGTCGTCGACCTCCCAGCCACGCTCGATGAGCCCGGCGGCGAGGGTCTCGGTGGCGATGTCGGCGCGCGGCAGCAGCACCCGGCCGACCGGGTCGAGGATCTCGTCGTGCGGGGAGAACTCGGCCAGCAGGCCCTCGCTGGACTGCTCGCCGGCCGGGATCAGCTCGGGCTGGATGCCGAACGCGCGGACCGCCTCGGCGGTGGCCTCACCGATGCAGGCGATCTTCACGCCGCCGAAGTGGCGGGCGTCGAGGCCGTGCTCGCCGAACTTCTCCCAGACCGCGCGGACCGCGTTCACCGAGGTGAAGATGACCCACGCGTACCGGCCGTCGACCAGGCCCTTGACCGCGCGCTCCATCTGGGCCGGGGTGCGGGGCGGCTCGACCGCGATGGTCGGCACCTCGCACGGGATGGCCCCGTACGCCCGGAGCCGGGCACTCATCGCGCCGGCCTGCTCCTTGGTACGCGGGACGAGCACCTTCCACCCGTACAGCGGGCGGTTCTCCCACCAGCTCAGCGTGTCGCGCTCCGCGACCTCCGCGCCCACCGTGAGGACGACCCGGCCGGTGAAGCCGAGCGCCGCGGCGACGAAGCTGTCCACGGTCGAGGTGGTGGTGTACTGCGTCTCGCCGGTGCCGTCGCCGGTCACGCCGACCGGCACGCCCGGCTCGACACCCGCGGCGAGCAGCCCGTCACGGACGGCGGCGAGGTCACCGGCGTCCACGGCCACCGCGAAGGAGCCCTTCTGGGCGGCCGCGGCGAGCGCGTCGAAGTCCAGGGTGGTGATGTCGTCGACGTCGGCGGCGATGCGAACGCCGGGCAGCGGCACACCCGCGTAGGCGGCGACGCCCTCGGCCTGCCCGATGCCGGGGATCACCTCGAAGTGCACTGCGGTACGTGCGACCGCCTGCACCTCCTTGACCACCGAGTCGTGCCCGAAGGGGTCACCGGCCACCAGGTGCACGGCGGAGAGGCCGGACTTGGCGGCGGAGAGCAGCACCTTGGCGACGTCGCCGGGAGCGCCCTCGGCGGGGCTGAACTGGGCGTCCGCCTTCGCGCCGGAGCGGATCGCGCTCAGCAGCGAATCGGGGACGCCACGGTCGTAGACCACCTGGTCGGCATCGGTCAGCGCCGCATACGCGCGGCGGGTCAGCAGCTCCGGGTCGCCGGGTCCGGCGCCGATGAACGCGATGCGTCCGGCTGGCTTGCGGGCGGTGCGGGTGGTCATTCTGTGCTCCCCATCAGGGTGTCGGCTCCGGCGTCGAGGAGGTCGGTGGCGAGTGCCTTGCCGATCTCCGCCGCGCCGGCGGGCGTTCCGGTGCGCGACAGTCGGATGGCTCGAACCCCATCCGGGCTGATCACCGCACCGCGCAGGTAAATCTCGTCGCCGTCCTCGCCTTCGGCAAGCTCGGCGTAGGCCGCGACCGGTGCGGAGCACCCGGCCTCGAGCGTGGCCAGCATCGACCGCTCCGCACAGACGGCGGCGCGGGTCGGTGCGTGATCGAGCACGGCCAGCAGCTCGATCAGGTCTGTGTTCTCGGCCCGGCACTCCACCGCCAGCGCTCCCTGTGCGGGTGCGGGCAGCATGAGCATCGGGTCGAGCGTCTCGGTGATCTCCGCCAACCGGCCGAGACGGGCCACGCCGGCCCGGGCCAGAACGACGGCGTCGAGGTCGCGCTCGGGGCCGAGGACCCGGGCGATGCGCGAGTCGACGTTCCCTCGGATCGGCGTGACCTGCAACTCTAGGCCCAAAGCATGCAGTTGCGCGATTCGGCGCACCGCACCGGTGCCGATGGACGAGCGCGGCGGGAGTTCGGTGAGCGTCAGTCCGTCGCGGGCGATTAGGGCGTCGCGGGGGTCCTCCCGGGGCGGCGTCGCGGCGATGTGCAGCCGCGGGTGGTCGCCGGTGGGCAGGTCCTTGTACGAGTGGACGGCGAAGTCGATCTCGTCGGCGAGCAGCGCGTCACGCAGTGCCGAGACGAACACTCCCACGCCCAGCTGGGCGACCGGCGCCGAGGAGCGGTCGCCGGGCGTGACGATCCGCACGAGCTCGACGGGCCGCCCGGTGGCGGCGGTCAGCGCGTCGGCGACCAGCCGCGACTGGGTGAGCGCCAGGGCGCTGCCGCGCGTGCCGAGACGAAGTGGTGTCACGGTTTGCCTCCGATCTCCGGCACGGCGTTCGCCTGGGTGGCGAGCGGGACGTCGAGGTCGAACAGCTCGCGCAGGAGTGCCGCGTACTGGTCGCCGCCGGGCTCGGCGGCGAGCTGCCGGACCCGCACGGTGGGTGAGTGCAACAGCTGCTGGACGACCCGGTGCAGGGTACGGGAAACGTCGGCCCGCTGCTCCTCGGTGAATTCCGGGCGCCGGGAGAGGAGTTTGCGCATCTCGCCGGAGACGACCTCGTCGGCGCGCGTCCGCAGGGCCGCCACCGTGGGGGCGATCTCCGCTCCGCGCAGCCAGCCGAGGAAGTTCTCCACCTCGGCGGTGACGATCTGCTCCACGGCGGCGGTCTCGGCCGCGGCCGGCAGGGCACGCCGGCTCTCGGCCAGCCCGTCGATGTCGACGACGACCAGGCCGGGAAGCGTCGCGGCCTCGGGCGCCACGTCCCGCGGTACGGCGAGGTCGAGCACGACCAGCGGGGCCGGTGACGTCCGGGCGGCCAGCGCGGCGCGGAGCCGGTCGCCGGTCAGCACCGGCTCGGTGGAGGCGGTCGCGCTGACCACGATGTCCACCTCGCCGAGGACCGTCGTCAGGTCCTCGAAGGGCACCGCGACCGCGCCGTACGCCTCAGCCAGCCGATCCGCCCGCTCCCCGCTGCGGTTGGTGATCCGCAACGGCCCCACCCCGGTACGCGTGAGCGTCGCCACCGACAGCGCGCCCATCGCACCGGCGCCGATGACCAGCGCCGAGGTATTGGTGAGGTCGCCGCCGAGGTGGCCGGCGGCCACGTCGAGGGCGGCCGTGACCACGCTCTGGCCGGCCTTGTCGATGCCGGTCTCGGCGTGCGCCCGCTTGCCGACCCGCAGCGCCTGCTGCATCAGCTCGTGCAGCAGCCGTCCGGCCGAGTCCACCTCGGTCGCCGCGTGGTACGAGTCGCGCAGCTGCCCGAGGATCTGCGCCTCGCCGACGACCATCGAGTCGAGGCCGGAGGAGACCCGGAACGAGTGCCGCACCGCGGCCTCGCCGTAGTGCACGTAGAGGTGGCCGGCCAGCTCGCTGGCGGGGATGCCGGAGTGCTCGGACAGCACGTTGCAGATGTCGCCGAGACCGCCGTGGAAGCCGCTGACCGCCGCGTACACCTCGACCCGGTTGCAGGTGGAGACGACGACGGCCTCACCGACATACGGCTGGGCGATCAGCTTCTGGAGCAGGTCGGGCAGGGTCGGTTCGGGGATCGCCAGCCGTTCCAGAACGGCGACGTCCGCGGTGCGGTACGAGGCACCGATGCTGAGCAGGTTCACGAGCCGACCGCCTCCTGGTTGTCCGCCTCGTCGGCCCGGCCACCCGGAAGCGCGGTCAGGGACGCCTTGCGATGTTCGTGGAACGAGAGGATCTGTAGCTCGATGGCGAGGTCCACCTTGCGCACGTCGACGTTCGGCGGCACCGAGAGCACCCCCGGAGCGAAGTTCAGGATGCTCGTCACGCCCGCCGCCACCAGTGCGTCGGCGACGGCCTGCGAAGTACCCGGCGGAGTGGCTATCACACCGATCGCGATCGACTCCTCGACCGCGATCCGGCCCAGCTCCGAGATGTGCTGGACGGTCAGTCCGTTTATCCGCTCGCCGACCTTGTCCGGGTCGGCGTCGAAGAGCGCGACGACCCGGAAGCCGCGGCTGGCGAAACCCGCGTACCCGGCCAGCGCGTGCCCCAGGTTGCCGACACCGACCAGGCAGACCGCCCGGTTCTTGTCCAGGCCGAGGATGTACTCGATCTGGTGGACCAGCAGGGCCACGTCGTAGCCGACCCCACGGGTACCGTACGACCCCAGGTGGGAGAGATCCTTGCGAAGTTTGGCGGAATTCACCCCGACGGCGGCGGCGAGTCCCTCGCTGGAGACCGTCTCGGCGCCGGTCTCCGCCAGGTGGTGGAGGGCGCGCAAGTATTCCGGCAGCCGCGCGATGGTCGCCTCCGGCAGATCCGGGAAGGCCGGGACGCGACCGGCTTCACCGGACGTGTTTCCGTGACGCTGCTGACTCATCTGACTCCGTGCCGACGAGGCGAACCTGCGGTGAGCCCAGTCTGTGCGATACCGGTGGAACCCTCGTGGGGTGGCTGTGGTAGCGGGGCTCGTGAGAGTCACAGAGTAGGCGCTTGTGAAGGCGTGCACAAATCGCGATCTTGTCGGGACAATTGGACAAGATCGACCCGGCTGTGTTAGCCGAGCCGACCTGTCGAGTATTACCGCTTCGAGCCCACCGGGGCCACTTGACTCAGAGTGACATGGCCGTCTTCACGGCGTCCACCAGCGTGTCGGCGACCGGGAGCCCGGAGGCGCGCAGCCGGGAGGGGTCGGTGAAACCGCCGGTGTAGAGCACCGCCTTGCCGCCGACCGCCTCGGCGGCCGCGGCGTCGTCGAGCGAGTCCCCGATCAGCACCACGGTCTCGCCCGCGACGCCGAGCCCGGCCAGATGCCGTGCCAGGTGCCCGGCCTTGAGGTCACCACCCACCTCGGTGCGCAGCCCGTCGATCCGGCTGAAGAGTCCGGCCAGACCGTAGCCTTCGACGGCCGGAATGAGCTCGCTGTGGAACCACATGGAGAGCAGCGACTGACTGCCCGGCCACGTCTTGATCGCGGCCATCGCGTCGGCGGCGAGGGAGATGTCGGTGAGCCCGACCCGGTACGCGTCGTGGAAGATCCGGTCGAGCCGGCCGAACTCCTCCTCGTCGACCGCCCGGCCGAGCATCTCGGCGTAGAACTCGGCGACCGGGCGGCGGAAGGCCCGCCGGTGCTCGTCGGCCTCGACGGCGCGGCCGCCGACGGTGGCGAAGGCCTGATTGGTCGAGGCGACCACCAGGCTCAGATCGTCGAGAAGGGTTCCGTTCCAGTCCCAGACCAGGTGCTTTTCTGTCACGAGGAGCCAACCTACAGCCGGGGTTCCCCGGGTTGTCGAGCCAAATCCCGCAGCAGGCGCTCCTCCTCGATACGCCAGTAGCCGTGCTCCTTGCCGTCGAGCAGCAGCACCGGCACCCGGTCGCCGTAGTCGCGTTCCAGCTCGATGTCGGAGTCGACGTCGACCTTCGTCCACTCCCCCGGCGCGACCCGGTCCAGCGTCTGCTCGGCCACCTCGCACAGGTGACAGCCGACTCGGCTGATCAGCGTGAGCCGGTGCGCCATCACAACTCCCTCTTACGGATCTTGCCGATCGCCGAGCGGGGCAGGTCCGCCACCAGCTCGATG
Source organism: Actinoplanes sp. GCM10030250 (assembly GCF_042666575.1). Taxonomy (NCBI): domain Bacteria; kingdom Bacillati; phylum Actinomycetota; class Actinomycetes; order Micromonosporales; family Micromonosporaceae; genus Actinoplanes; species Actinoplanes sp. GCM10030250. The sequence continues at coordinate 450,438 of NZ_JBHTDO010000002.1, forward strand.
GTCGGCAGCTTGAACCGGGCCAGCCGGGTCGCGCAGTACACCTGTAGCTCGGTCACACCGGGCGGCGGATCGCCGGTGGGCACCACGCAGGCGTGCGGGCGCTGCCCGGACTCCGGATCGGGGAGCCCGACCACGGCGGCGGCCGCCACCCGCGGGTGCGCGTCCAGCACCCGCTCGATCTCGGCCGGGTAGACGTTGAAGCCGTTCACCAGGATCAGCTCACCGATGCGGTCGACCAGGACCAGGTCGCCGTCACCGTCCGCGTAGGCGATGTCGCCGGTGGCCCACCAGCCGTCCGGGTCCGGGCCGCCGCTGCCGTCGGGCCAGTAGCCGCTGAACAGGTTCGGGCCGCGTACCACGATCTCGCCCGGGTCGGTGCCCGCCGAGACGGCGACCGCGAGATCCAATTCGGCCAGGTCCTCCTCGACCGAGGCGCTGCCGTCACGCCACAACTCGGTGCCGCCGCGGGTGCGCAACAGCAGCTCCACTCCGGGCAGCGGCCGGCCGATCGATCCGCTCTTGTCCCGGTCGCTGACGGCCGTGGTGGTCAGCACGGGCGAGGACTCGGTCAACCCGTACCCGATCAGGATGTTCTTGCCGGTCAGCGCCCGGAAGCGTGCGGCGGCGGCCTGATCCAGCGGTGCCGCGCCGCAGACCGCGGTCCGCAGACCGCTCAGCGCGCCACCCGCCGCCGGGATCCGTGACCAGGCGAGATACATCCCGGGGACGCCGACGGTGATGGTGACACCGTGCCGTTCGATCAGTTCCAGCGAGCCTGCCGCCTCGAACCGCTCCACGAGCACGCCGGTCGCCGCGTGGTGCGCGACCGTGCCCAGGCCGGTGTTCAGGCCGTAGGCGTGGAAGAACGGCACGGCGAGCAGGATCACGTCGTCCGGGCCGGCCACCGGCGGCTCGATCCGGCCGAGCTGGTCATGGTTGGCCGCCAGCGCGGCGTGGGTGAGCATCGCGCCCTTCGGGCGACCGCTCGTGCCCGAGGTGTAGAGCAGGACCGCGAGATCTCCGGCGGCGGGCTGCGGCAGAGAACCACCAGGCAGGGGTACGCCCGGAGCGCTCTCGACGATCAGGACAGCGCCCGAGTCGCTGATCGCGTAGCCGCGCTCGTCGGCCGTGTAACCGGGATTGAGCGGCACCGCGACCCGGCCCGATCGCAGGATCCCGAAATAGGTCACCGCGAAGTCGACGGTGTTGCCGAGCAGCAGGGCCACCCGGTCACCCGGATCGGTCCGGGACACCACCCAGTGAGCGGCCGCGGAGACCCGCGTGTCCAATTCCGACCAGCTGACAACGGTCTCGCCGGCGATCAGTGCGGGCTTGTCCGGGCACCGGGCCGCAGCCTCGGCCACCGGATCCCTGGCGGGTTCCTCCACGAGGCCGAAGTCTGGCACAGACCGCCTCCGGCCGGGGCGCCGGACAGCCGGTCCGTTCGCCGCAGGACCGTGCGCGAGACGGTGGGAACGGCTCCGGGCGCCGCGTTTTGATCAGATTCGCGGCTTTGCGCGCAGCGCACACGGTGTGCGACTCGCTGTGTCCGATGCCGGTGATACTTCCGGTCTGTGTAACGGGATCCACACCAACGGGTGAGGTCAACCGGCGTTTCAGCGGGTTGCCCCACCCCTTTTGTTGTGAGTGACCACCCTCATCCCGAGGAGGCCGCTGTGCCACAAAAAGCACGGAATTTCGACGAATCCCTGTCTGGCGGGACGGATTCGCGGTCGTCACAGGCCCGCCGGGTTGAGGAGGCGAAGTGACTCATGTGTACGCCGAGGACCCGTTCCACCGCGATGTCCTCGCGGTGCGGCAGGCACTGACCGGAGGCTTGAACGCACTGCGCGAATCAGTGAACCTTTCACTCGACGGGATGATCGTGAACGCGATTCGCGGTGACAGTTCGAAGCAGACAGGCAGTCGCCGCACGCCGAACGGACCGCCCGCGGTCGCCACGCCCAACAGCGGCAACGGCAAGTTCGGGAGCGGCCGGGTCGGTGCGCCCCGTACGCCGGCACAGCCCACAGCGGGTCAGCGATCGAACATCGGCGAGTCCGAGACGGTCGCCGACCACACCGTGGTGCTGCCGACGCAGAGCACCACCGGCCCGCCCAGCGAGTCGGCGCCGCCCAAGGCCCGGCCGGACCGGGGCGACCCGGCCGCCGAAGTGTGGGCGCTCGTCGAACGGGCCCAGGCCGGCGAGTCCGAGGCGTTCGGGCTGATCTACGACAGGTACGTGGACACTGTCTTCCGGTTCGTCTACTTCCGGGTCGGCAACCGTCAGCTCGCCGAGGACCTCACCTCGGACACCTTCCTGCGGGCGCTCAAGCGCATCGGCAGCTTCACCTGGCAGGGCCGTGACCTCGGCGCCTGGCTCGTCACCATCGCCCGCAACCTGGTCGCCGACCACTTCAAGTCGGGCCGGTACCGCCTCGAGGTCACCACCGGCGACGTCCTGGACGCCGACCGGGAGGACCGCGGACCCGAGGGCAGCCCGGAGTCCGCGGTGGTCGACCACATCACCAACGTCGCCCTGCTCACCGCGGTCAAGCAGCTCAACCCCGAGCAGCAGGAGTGCATCGTGCTCCGGTTCCTGCAGGGCTTCTCGGTCGCCGAGACCGCACAGACCATGGGCAAGAACGAGGGCGCCATCAAGGCCCTGCAGTACCGGGCCGTACGCGCGCTCAACCGGCTCCTGCCGGAAGGGTTCCAGTCTTGATCAAGCGCTCCCGGATGTCGATCTCCGATACCCGATGGCACCTCCGCACACCCGTAACCGGCGCCGCGTGTCGCGCGTTTGTCCGGATGCGACCCCGGGCCGTCCAGTACGGCCGGGTCGCCTACGCCGGCCCGCAGGCCGGCGAGACAGTCACGAGCGAGGGGAGGTGCCCACGGTGAAGTTCGCTTTCCTGGACCGCCGTAGCGCCGAGCGCTTCGCGGAACTGATCGACGAGACCGGCGGCGCCGGTCGGCACCACACCCGTGGCAACGCCGACGTGGAGCTCGACCGGCTGGTGGCCATCGGCAACCGCCTCTCCACGGCGCGGCCCGCGGCACCGGTCGACTCCGAGTTCCGCGTCGGCCTGCGCGCCATGCTGGTCGCGACGGCCGATCGGGACGGCATCGGCCGTACCGCGATCGCCGAAGAGTTCGAACCGGCCACCGCGTCCGCGGACGGCGCCCGGCGCCCGATCTTCGGACGGCGGATCCGTGCCCGGGGGGCGATCGTGATCGGCGTCGCCGCCGGCGCGATGGCCGTCTCCGGGATCTCCGCGGCGAGCGAGAGCGCGTCACCGGGCGACGCCCTGTACAGCGTCAAGCGTTCCACCGAGCGGGCTCAGCTGGCGATCGCCGGATCCGACGTGACCCGGGGCCAGCTGTCACTGGACTTCGCGAAGAACCGGCTGGCCGAGGCCGTCGCCATGGACGGCACCGATCCGAGCTTCGGAAACGTGCTCGACGACATGGACGCCGACACCCGCAAGGGAGTCCGGCTGCTCACCACGTCGGCCGTGTCCAACAAGGACGCCAAGCCGCTGACCACGCTGGACGGGTTCGTCACCGGGCAGCGGGCGACCTTCGGCCCGGCGCTGGAGAAGCTCTCCCCGAGCAATCGGGAGCGGGCCCTCGGATCGCTGTCGCTGCTGGAGAACGTGTCCGGGCGTACCGACATGCTGCGGACCGGGCTGCGCTGCGACAAGATCGTGCCGGCCGGAACCGACCAGCTGGGGCCGAAGCTGAAGGACTGCGCCGCGGACTCGGACAGCTCCTCGGGCTCGGACGCGCCGCCGGCGAAGCACGGCAACAAGGGCACCAGCAAGCAGGACGACCAGCGGGTCACGCCGAAGCCGGCGAAGTCGGGTGCCGGCGCGGAGCCGGACGTCACCGGCAAGGCGGTCGTGCCGGGCTCCGGCAAGTCGACGGCTCCGGACAGCCGGCCGACGACCACCGGGACCACGACGACGCCCTCCGGTGCGGCGACGACCCCGCCGGCGACGGGCGAGGACGAGGAAGAAAAGGGCGGTGTGCTGGGCGGACTGCTCGGCGACCTGTTCTGACGCATCCTCGGTGAGACGTGGCGAGGGGCGGTGCCGGAGAAATCCGGGGCCGCCCCTCAATCGTCACTATAGGACGGACCGGACGATTCACTCCAGGCATTCACGCTGATCTGTCACAGCGCCCGCCCGGCTTCCGCCACGACCACTGTCGCGGCCTGACCCTCCGTCGATGGCCTCCGCCGCGGGCCTTGGTCACGGGCCTTGGTCACGGGCCTTGGTCACGGGCCTTGGTCACGGGCCTTGGTCACGGGCCTTGGTCACGGGCCGAACGGGTCCGGGCGCTTCTCCAGGAGTTCGTGCAGGGTGGCCTGGATCGTCTCGCGCACCTGGTCGGCGAGGTTGTAGACGACGAGCGGATCGTCGGCGAACTCGGTGAGGTGCTTGGTCGGGATCGGCGGGCAGAACTGGATCATCCACTTGCTCGGCAGCGGGACCAGGCCCAGCGGTCCCAGCCACGGGAAGGTCGGCGTGACCGGGAAGTACGGAACGCCGAGCAGGCGGGCCAGCGGCTTCAGGTCGGCGAGGATCGGGTAGATCTCCTCGGCTCCGACGATCGCGACCGGGATGATCGGCGTACCGGTGCGCAGTGCGGCCGAGACGAACCCACCGCGACCGAAACGCTGAAGCTTGTAACGCTCCGAGAAGCGCTTGCCGATGCCCTTGAAGCCCTCCGGGAAGACGCCGACGAGCTGATCGTTGTTCATCAGGCGCTCCGCGTCCGGGTTGCAGGCCACCGTCGCGCCGGCCGCCCGGGCCAGCTCGCTCATCACCGGCATCCGGAAGACCAGGTCGGCACCGAGCAGGCGCAGGTGCCTGCGCTGCGGATGCTTGTCGTGCATGGCGACGGTGAGCATCAGGGCGTCCAGCGCGATCGTGCCGGAGTGGTTGCCCACCACCAGCGCGCTGCCGTCGGCCGGCACGTTCTCCATACCGAGGACCTCGGTGCGGAACCAGTCCTTGTAAAGAACCTTGAGCATCGGGTGGAACACGCTCTCGGCGAGTTCCGGGTCGAAGCCGAACTCGTCGACCTCATACGCCCCGGCCAGTCGCCGGCGCAGGAAGGCCAGCCCTCGGGCGACCCGTTCGTCCCAGAGGTCCAGGGTGTCGCTCGCCGGCTGCTCTGCCGAGTGCTGTGCCACGGGCTCCTCCGGGATCGGCCGGCGCCCGTTCACCCGTTGCACCGGGGCGGGCGAGGGCAGCCGGAACTCGGCGTGCCCGGGCAGCATGTCGCGGAACTCGTCCTGGCTCACGATCGGTCAACTCCGGCGCCGGACCCGCCGGTTGCGGCACCCGCCGTGGTCGGGGTGGGAGAATCGGCGGCCGCCCGCACCTTGCGGATGCCGTCCAGGATTGCCCGCTCGGCGGCGGCGAGCCGGTCCGCCGTGACCGTGGAGCCCGCGGCGTGCGCCTTGATGAAGTCCTCGAAGGCTTCCGCTGTGCTGCGCGGGGTGAAGCCGAACTCGCGGATCAGCTGGGTGGTGTCCACCACCCGGCCGTGCACGAAGAGGTCGATCTGGTCCAGCCCGATCTGCTCGACGCCGAGGTTGCGCAGCAGCGCGGCTCCGGTGGAGAGCGCCGACTCGGGCAGCGGCAGGGCGACACGGCCGGCCCGGCGGACCGCCTGGGCGAGCATCAGCACGCCGGCACCGGCGACGTTGAAGGTGCCCGGGTGGTCCTCGGTCACCGACCGGTGCAGGATCTCCAGCGCGTCCTCGAGGTGCACGAACTGCAGCCGCGCGTCGCGGCCGAGCACGGTCGGGACCACCGGCTGGGTGAAGTAGCGGGTCAGCGACGTCTCGGCGGACGAGCTGATCATCGGGGCGAAGCGGAGCACGGTCGCGGCCACCTCGGGACGGCGGCGGCGGAAACCCCTGACATACCCCTCGATGTCGAGGATGTCGCGCGCGAACGGACCGCGCGGCACGGCGCGGGGCTCGGTGTCCTCGGTGAACACGGCCGGATCGCGGAACGAGGCGCCGTACGCGGCCGTGGAGGAGCGCACCACGAGCTTGCGCAGCCTGCTCGCGCCCTGCGCGGCAGCCAGCACCTGCATGGTGCCGATGACGTTCTGTTCCTTCATCGCCGCGCGGCCGCCGTGCTGAGCATCCGGCACGCCGGTCACGGCAAGGTGCACGACCGCTTCGGCACCGAGCTCGGAGATCGCCTCGGTGGCCGCGCGCGCGTCAGCCCGGATCCGCTCCACCCCCTCGAGCAGGCCCAGAAGGCGTGCCGGAGGGTCGTGCGGATCCAGGCCGACGACGCGGTCGATCCGAGGATCAGCGGCGAGGCGTGCGGCCACCCGAGCGCCGAGATAACGGCTGACTCCGGTGACCACGACAACGCTGGGCGGTGAGGTCACCACGGGTGCACCTTTCGATGCGAAGCCTCGAAGGATTTCGGCAAGAGCCGGTAAGGGCCGGGTCGATCACCCGGCCCGCCGTCACTTGCCGAGACGGCGACGCTGGACGCGGGTCTTGCGCAGCAGCTTGCGGTGCTTCTTCTTCGCCATACGCTTGCGGCGCTTCTTGACCACGGAGCCCATACGAAAAGCCTCTCGAAACCATGTTGGGTGGAGCCGGCGCGCCTGATGAGGGGCACGGCCGGAACCGGACTGGACGGCGCCCGGAACGACGGCGCCACCACGCGGTGTTAAGCACGGTGGCGCACACAGGACCCGGGAACCAACCGGTCAAGAGTACCGGCACGCTCTTGCCGAGCCAACAGGGCCCCGCCCGTCAGGCGCTTTGCGAGAAGGCGCCGCGAAGATATTCATGTACCGCGTGCTCGGGCACCCGGAACGATCGGCCGACTCGGACCGCGGTGAGATCACCGCCGTGCACGAGCCGGTATACGGTCATTTTGGAAACCCGCATGAGCGCGGCCACCTCGGCAACCGTCAGGAAACGGACTTCGGAGAGCCGTTCCTCGGTCTGGGCTGGACCCGTCATCTCGCGTCGCACCGATCCTTTCGCAGGCACGATCGCCGTGACCGGCCCAGTGGCGCCGCGGCGGACTACGTGCGTGTCATCAGAACGGTATCGATACGGCTGTGACCAACGCGATACGTTCAGTGAAATGACCACAAAAAGTCAAGGCTGACACGCCGGATTCGGCCCTTTATCGCCCGAATGCGTTACTTTTTCGACTTCACGGCTCGGGCCAGGACCGCCATGTTCGCCGGACGCTCGGCGAGGCGGCGCATCAGGTAGCCGTACCACTGGTCGCCGTAGGGCAGGTAGACGCGCACGGTGTGGCCGCCGGCGGCGAGCCGTGCCTGCTCCTCCGGCCGTACGCCGTAGAGGAGCTGGAACTCGTACTCCCCGGTGGAGCGGTCGAACCAGCGGGCCCGGTCCTCGGCGATCGCGATCAGCCGCGGGTCGTGGGTCGCCACCATCGGGTAACCCTCCCCCGACATCAGGATGTTCAGGCACCGCACATAGGACTTGTCCACGTCCAGCGCCGACTGGAACGCCACCGACTCCGGTTCGGAGTAGGCACCCTTGCAGAGCCGCACCCGGGAACCCGCCGTCGCCAGCTCCCGGCAGTCCCCCTCGGTCCGCCGCAGATGGGCCTGGAGCACCGCCCCCGTCGACGGGAACTCTCGCCGCAGCTCGAGCAGCGTCTCCAGAGTCGCGTCGGTGGTGGTGTGGTCCTCGGCGTCGAGCGTCACCGTCGTACCGGCCTCGGCGGCGGCCTTGCAGATCGAGTGCGCGTACTCGTACGCAAGCTTGTCGTCTGTCTCCTGCCCCAGAGCCGAAAGTTTCAGGCTCACCTCGACCGCCGGTGTCAGCCCGGCCTCGCGCAGCCGGCCGAGAACAGCGAGGTACTCGTCGCGGGTGGCCGCCGCCTGCTCGGGCGTGCCGGTGTCCCCGCCCAGGTGATCCAGGCTCACGGTGAGGCCGTCGTCGGCCAGCTCGCGGCTCACCCGCAGAGCCTCGTCGGCGCTGCGGCCGGCGACGAAACGCCGCACGATCCCTTTACTGACAGGCGCGGACTCGATCATCCGCTCGAGCCGGGCAGAGCCGGCCGCGGCGAGGAAAAGGGAACGGAACATGCGCCGAGCGTAACGTCCGGAACCGTCCCCAGCCCGGTACCGACGTCCCGATTCGCACGTCCCGGGCACCACATGCGTGCCCCTGGGGCTCAGGTGAGGCTACCGTTGGCGGGTGAACTTCGATGCGTACGCCCGGACGGCGGTCGACCTCGTCAACGCCGGCCTGGACGACCTCGCCGGGCTGCGAGCCCTGTTCTCCGGCGAACAGGGCTACATGCGGGACCAGGTCGGTGAGAAGGACCTCGCCGTGTTCCGCCGCGCCCAGCGGCGACTGCGCGAAGTCTTCGAGTACGGCACGTCGGGCCGTGACGGCGAGGCGGTACGCGAGATCAACGCGCTCCTAGAGGCGTACCCGGTGCAGCCGCGCATCTCCGGGCACGACGCCAGCGACTGGCACATGCACGTGACCAGCCGCGGGGCCTCCGTCAGCGCGGAATACCTGGCCGGGGCCGCGTGGGGTCTGTCCGTGTGGCTCTGCGAGTACGGTAGCGCCCGGTTCGGCATCTGCGCCGACGAGCGCTGCGGCAACGTCTACCTCGACACGTCGTCGAACAACTGCCGCCGCTTCTGCTCAGAACGCTGCGCGACCCGCTCGCACGTGGCGGCACACCGGGCCCGCAAGCGCGCCGCCACCACGAGCCTGACGCCCGCGTAACCGCCGCGGGCGCACACGCTGATCTTCTGGCGAGGCAGTCGGCTTCCGTGCGCGCTCATCAACCCCGCGCGGGGCAGCCGGCGCGCACGTTGAGGTTCGGTGCGCGGCTGCTCACGTCAGGGGCTCACCCGGCGCGCACGCGACCCCAACGTGTGCGGTTGCATCCGGAAGGAGGGCCTCACGCCGGCGTGATCGCCGTTTCAGCCGGCATCAGATAGCGGCGGGCGAACTCCAGGGACTCGCGCAGGTCGGCCTCACGCGCCGGCCGGCTGGCCGCCTTGCGCGTGTTGATCTCGAGCGCCACCGAACCGGCGAAGCCCCGACCGGCCAGCGACCGCAGCAGCTCCGCACACGGCTGGTTGCCGCGACCCGGCACCAGGTGCTCGTCCCGGCCCTCGCCGGTGCCGTCACCCAGGTGCACGTGCTTGAGCCCGGCACCCATCTTGTCGGCCATCGCCAGCGCGTCGATCCGCGACGCCGCACAGTGCGAAAGGTCCAGCGTGTACGCGTCGAAGCCGGTCTCGGTCGGATCCCAGCCCGGCGTGTAGGGCACGAACCAGCGGCCCGCCATCTTCACCGGGAACATGTTCTCCACCGCGAAACGCAGGTCCGGATGGCGGCCCTGCACCTTGGCCAAGCCCTCGGCGAAGTTCTTCGCGTAGTCGCGCTGCCAGGTGAACGGCGGATGCACCACAACGGTCGGCGCGCCCAGCGACTCGGCGAGCTGGGCCGCACGGCTGAGACGCTCCCAGGGGTCCGAGCTCCACACCCGCTGGGTCACCAGCAGACAGGGCGCATGGACCGACAGGACCGGGACGTCGTAGTGCTCGGACAGGCCTTTCAGGGCGCCGGCGTCCTGACTGACGGCGTCGGTCCACACCATGACCTCGAGGCCGTCGTAGCCGACCGTTGCTGCCATCTCGAACGCCGCAGCCGTCGGCTCCGGGAAGACCGAGGAGCTGGAGAGAAGCACGGGAACGCGGGAACTCACGCCTCAAGGGTAGCCGCGCCAGCCACGCCCGGATATATCAGCTCTAAACGGTCATGATCCATCGGTGGGCGTACGCTGACCCGGATGAGCCGCACGCAGCCACCCCGGGAAGTACCGCTCGACTTCCCTCGGGAATGGATCGAGTTCCTGGATCCCGCCGACGACCAGCACCTCGTCCGTGCCGACCTGACCTGGCTGCTTTCCCGCTGGACCTGCGTGTTCGGCTCCGCCTGCCGCGGGATCCTGCCCGGCCGCGCCGAGGACGGCTGCTGCTCACACGGCGCCTTCTTCACTGACGCCGACGACGAGAACCGTCTCAAGGTCGCCGCCGCGAAACTCACCCCGGAGACCTGGCAGCACCACCGGCGCGGGTTCAAGAACTACACCGAGGTGGACACGGTCGACGGAACCAAACCCGCACGGCGTACGGCCACCAGATCAGGTGACGGCCCCTGCATCTTCCTCAACGACGCCGACTTCCCGGGCGGCGGCGGCTGCGCCCTGCACGGCCAGGCCCTCCGCGACGGCGTCCACCCCTTGAAGTACAAGCCCGACGTCTGCTGGCAACTCCCGGTCCGCCGCGAACAGGACTGGATCACCCGAGCCGACGGCACCAAGCTCTTGCAGTCCACTTTGACCGAGTTCGACCGCCGCGGCTGGGGCCCCGGCGGCCACGACCTCGCCTGGTGGTGCACGTCGTCCCCGGACGCCCACGTCGGCACCGAACCGATGTACCTCAGCTACGCGCCGGAGCTGACCGAACTGGTCGGCGAGGCCGCCTACAAGAAGCTGGCGGAACTCTGCTCCGCCCGCATCAAGTCGGGCCTGATCGCCATCCACCCCGCCACGACACGCGCCGCGGCCCCGAAGCGGCGCGGCGGACGCGAGCCGGCCTCCCCGCGCGCCGCCCAGGATCTGTGAGCTCGGCCCTCCCCGCTCTGCCCTCCCTGCTCTGCCCGCCGCGCCCCGCTGCGCCCCGCCGCGATCTTGTGAAGTTCGCGCACCCCGTTGGTGCAGAACTCCACAAGATCGCGGCGGGGCAGAGCAGGCGGCCGGGCAGAGCAGGGCGACCGCGTGGCAGAGCGGGCGGCCAAGCGGCCCGGCAGAACGGACAGCCCGGCAGAACGGGCAACCCGACAGAGCGGGCAGCCGGACAGAACGTTCTTCTACGGCTCGAACTTGTACCCGAGACCACGAACCGTAACGATGTAGCGCGGCGCCGAGGGCTCCGGTTCGACCTTGGAGCGCAGCCTCTTGACGTGGACGTCGAGGGTCTTCGTGTCGCCGACGTAATCGGCGCCCCAGACGCGGTCGATGAGCTGGCCGCGGGTGAGGACCCGGCCCGCGTTGCGCAGCAGCAGCTCGAGGAGTTCGAACTCCTTGAGCGGCAGCTGCACCCCGGTGCCGTCGACGGTCACGACGTGACGTTCGACGTCCATCCGGACCGGGCCGGCGGCGAGCGTCGGGGTGGTCACCTCGGCGGCTTCGGCGCCCTGGCGCCGCAGGACGGCACGGATTCGGGCGACTAGTTCGCGCGGCGAGTACGGCTTGGTGACGTAGTCGTCGGCGCCGATCTCCAGGCCGACGACTTTGTCGATCTCGCTGTCGCGGGCGGTGACCATGATGATCGGAACGGCGGAGCGCTGCCGCAACTGGCGGCACACCTCGGTGCCGGACATCTCCGGCAGCATGAGGTCGAGCAGCACGATGTCGGCACCGGTCCGGTCGAACTGCGTGAGCGCCGAGGTTCCGGTCGCAGCGACCGAGACTTCGAATCCCTCTTTACGCAGCATGTATGACAGGGCGTCGGAGAACGACTCCTCGTCCTCGACCACGAGCACGCGGGCCAATGAAGTTCCTTCCGTCGTCGGTAGCCGGGTCAGCGCCCGGCCACACCGGACTCGATCTCAATCGCCGTCGGTGACGGCGAGGGGGATTCGGGGGGTCGCGCCGGTAGGCGCAGGGTGAACGTAGAACCGTCGCCGAGTGAACTGGTCACGTCGACCCGGCCACCGTGGTTGGTGGCGATGTGCTTGACGATGGCCAGGCCGAGGCCTGTTCCACCGGTGGAGCGGGACCGGGCCTGATCTGCCCGGTAGAACCGTTCGAAGATCCGGTCGACGTCCTGCGGCGAGATGCCGATGCCCTGGTCGGTGACGTCGATCTCGATCCAGTCCTCGCTCTGCCGCATGGCGAGCGAGACCTTCGTGTCGGGGCCGGAGTACGCGATGGCGTTCTCGACCAGGTTGGTGACCGCTGTGGCGATCTGGCTGTCGCTGCCGTAGACCGTTGAGCCCTTGGGTCCGTCGTACACGATCTCGATGCTCTTGGCCGAGGCCGTGGTGCGGGTGCGATCGATCACCTCGGCGATGACCCAGTCCAGCGGGACCGGTTCGGGGTTGGGCAGTGGTTCGGCGCCCTGCAGGCGGCTGAGTTCGAGCAACTCGTTGACGAGCCGGCCCATGCGGGCGGATTCGTGGTGGATCCGTTCGGCGAAGCGGCGGGCGGCGAGCAGGTCCTCGGACTGCGCCTCGGGTGCCGATTCCTGGAGCTGGGTGGCGTCGAGCAGGGCTTCGGCCAGGAGCTGGAGTGCCCCGATGGGGGTTTTCAGCTCGTGGCTGACGTTGGCGACGAAGTCACGGCGGACGCGAGCCAGGCGGTGCGACTCGGTCACGTCGGCGGCCTCGACCGCGACGTGCGTGGCGTTGAGGGCAACCGCGCGCAGGTGCAGGCCCAGGGGGGCCTGAGCGCCACCGGCACGACCGCGGGGCAGATCAAGTTCAACTTCTCGGCGTACGCCTGTGCGGCGCACCTGACCCGCAAGGGTACGCAGGATCGGGTGTGCCGCGATGGTGCCGGGCGCACCGCCGGAGCGGAGCAGCCCCATCGCCCGCGCCGCGGGATTGACCAGCACGGGGAAGTCGTCCGCGTCGAGGACGACCACGCCGACGCGCAGCGAGTCGAGGCTCTTTCGTCCGAGCCCCTTGAGGCTGTGCTTGCCTGCCGGGCGGTCGTCGTCCGGTTCGATGGTGGCTCTCCCCTCCAGCGGTCGCGGCTGGGCTTTTCCTCCCGGCCGGCGAACCCGGGCCAGGGTCAGCCCCGCTCCCACGCCGACGGCGAGCGCAGCTGAGACGAGGCCGACGGCATATTCCCACTCCACGCTGCGATCGTAGGGTCATTGTTTACCTGGGCTACAGGGCTAAAGGTGCAAAACCGGCGCACGTCGAAGAATGTTCACCACCGCGCCCGGCGTCGTTCACCGCTGTTCATGTCGACGCTGCCGACTCGACCTAGCGTGGGCAGCACACCGGCCGACGCCCGCCGATCGGGCCGGCCCTGAGCACCGGGACCAGAACATGCGCGAGGAGTACCAGGCCGACCTCATCGAGGTCGGCCGTCTGTTGGTGACCATGGCGGAGTCGGTTCGCGCCGCGCTCCGCAAGGCGACGACCGCGCTGCTGACCGCGGACCTCAAGGCCGCCGAAGCGGTGATCGAGCGGGACGTCGAGGTGGACAAGATCTACGAGCAGGTCGAGGCGAAGGTGGCGGACACCATCGCCCGGCAGGCGCCGGTCGCGAGTGACCTGCGCCGGGTGATCACCGCCCTGCACATCTCCGCCGACCTCGAGCGGATGGGTGACCTGGCCGAGCACGTGGCGAAGACCGCGCGGCGCCGGCACCCGTCGCCGGCCGTACCGGCGGAGCTGCGCCCGACCTTCCAGCAGATGGCGGAGGTGGCGGACCGGATGGCGGAGAGGATCACCACCCTGCTCCAGAACCCCGACCCGGCGGCCGCCGCGGAGCTGGAGAAGGAGGACGACGCGATCGACGACCTCGAGCGTCACCTCTTCAAGATCATGCTGGACGACGACTGGCCCTACGGCGCGGAGACCGCGATCGACGGTGCGCTGCTCGGCCGGTTCTACGAGCGTTACGCGGACCACGCCGTGAACATCGGCGAGCACCTGTTCTACCTGATCACCGGGGAGCCGGCGAACCCCGTACAGGACTGAATCGATCCGGGCCGGCAGCGAACCGCCGCCGCCTGAGGATCCGAAGGCCGGGACGCCACGGGGGCGTCCCGGCCTTCGTCGTTCCGAGATGAAGAAGGTCAGCGGCCTTGGTTCGCCACCGCGGCGGCGGCCTCCTTGGCGGCGGCCGGGTCGAGGTAGGTGCCGCCCGCGTTGAGGGGCCGCAGGTTCTCGTCCAGGTCGTAGCGCAGCGGGATGCCGGTCGGGATGTTGAGCTTGGCGATCGCCTCGTCGGAGACCTGGTCGAGGTGCTTGACGATGGCGCGAAGCGAGTTGCCGTGCGCCGCGACGAGCACGGTCTTGCCGGCGCGCAGGTCCGGGACGATCGCGTCGTACCAGTAGGGCAGCGCCCGCAGCAGGACGTCCTTCAGGCACTCCGCCTTCGGCAGGATCTCCGGCGGCAGGTCCGCGTACCGGACGTCGCCGGCCTGGGAGAACTCGTCGCCGTCCTCGATCGAGGGCGGCGGTACGTCGTACGACCGGCGCCAGAGCATGAACTGCTCCTCGCCGTACGCCTCGAGGGTCTGCTTCTTGTCCTTGCCCTGCAGGGCGCCGTAGTGGCGCTCGTTGAGCCGCCAGGAGCGCTTCACCGGGATCCAGTGGCGGTCGGTGATGTGCAGTGCGATCTCGCTGGTCCGGATGGCCCGGCGAAGCAGGCTGGTGTGCACCACGTCGGGCAGCACCCCCTGCTCCTTGAGGAGTTCGCCGCCGCGCCGAGCCTCGTCCTCACCCGTGGCGTCCAGGTCGACGTCGACCCAGCCGGTGAAGAGGTTCTTGGCGTTCCACTCGCTTCTGCCGTGCCGCAGCAGCACCAGGGTTCCAGTCATGAGGACATCTTCCCCCGCGGCGGTGGCGGCCGTGCGACCACCCGGTACGTGGCCGCCGCCACAGTGAAACTCGATTGCGCGGCACCCCGGGCCGTCAGCAAACATGACGTGATCACTGCTTACCGGGGGAGGCCGTCGTGCGGGGTTGGCTGCGGGAGGCCGCGGGCGGGTTGCCCCGGCAGTTCTGGTTCCTCTGGACCGGCACCCTGGTCAACCGGCTCGGCGCCTTCGTGGTGCTCTTCCTGAGCATCTACCTCACCAGCGACCGGCACTTCACGCAGAGCCAGGCCGGCATCGTCCTCGGCCTGTACGGCGTGGGCGGCGCGATCGGCACCATGACCGGCGGTGTCCTTGCCGACCGCTGGGGCCGCCGGCCGACCATGCTGATCGCCCAGTCCGGCGCGGCCGCCCTGATGCTGACGCTCGGCTTCGCGCACACCTACGCGCAGATCGCCGTGGTGACCCTGCTGCTCGGGCTGTTCGCCGAGGGGGTCCGGCCGGCCTTCTCGGCGATGATGGTCGACGTCGTCCCGGAGCACGACCGGGTCCGGGCGTACTCGCTGAACTACTGGGCGATCAACCTGGGCTTCGCGCTCGCCGCGGTCGCGGCCGGCCTGGCCGCGCAGGTCGACTACTTCCTGCTGTTCGCCGTCGACGCGGGCACCACCGGAATCACCGCGATCATCACCGCGGTGTTCCTGGCCGAGACCCGCCCGGCACGCACGCACACCGTGGCGACCGGGATCGCCGCGCCGGGCATGGGCGCCGCGCTGAAGGACCGGGTGTTCCTGGTCTACCTGCTGCTCAGCCTCGCGTCGGTGCTGGTGATCCTCCAGCACGCGTCGACCCTGCCGATCGCGATGCTCGCCGACGGCTTCTCGGCGGCCACCTACGGCCTGGTGATCGCGGTGAACGGCGTCCTGATCGTGCTGGGGCAGCTCTTCGTGCCCAAGCTGATCGTCGGCCGCGACAGTGCCCGGGTGCTGGCCCTCGCGGGCCTGATCATCGGTGCCGGCTTCGGGCTCGTGGCGTTCGCCGAGTCCGCCTGGATGTACGCGGTCACCGTGATCATCTGGACGCTCGGCGAGATGCTCCAGTCGCCGAGCAACGCGGCCACCGTCGCGGCCCTGTCGCCACCCGCGCTGCGCGGCCGCTACCAGGGCCTGCACTCGCTGACCTGGTCGATCGGCACGGCATTGGGCCCGGTCCTCGGCGGCCTGGTCCTGCAGAAGGCGGGGGACGCGACGCTCTGGCTCGGCTGTTTCGCACTGTGCGCCCTGGCGTCCGCCGGGCAGCTTCTCGCGGGTCCGGCGCGGGCCCGGCGAGCGGAGCAGCAGCGCCGGCATGAGGCAGTGATCGCGGCGGAGGAGGAACTGGCGTCGCCGGGCGGGAACGGACCTCGCCAACGGAACAGATCGGGCGGCGCGTCAATCGGGCGGTTAGAAGCCTCGAATACACAGATGTCGAATGGGGGATCTCCCGGCCGCTCGTAACAACTGTGTGTTCGAGGAAACAGGGCAGAAACAAAAGCGCCGGCGGCGGCGGGCGACACCCATCCCCATAGGCGCCGCCCGCACTAACCGCCGGTCTCGGGTCGCGCCGTCCCCCAACGGCTCATGCCACCCGTCCCCAAACGCCGATCCGTGGCGACCGTTGCCGATCGACCCGTTCCCCGAACTAACGGTTCGGCGTCCATCGACCACGCTAGTTGGGGCAGTCAAGCCTCACAACCCGATTCCGTGTCGACATCTGTCTTGACCGTCACATTCCCCAACAACCAACCGATCGGCTGATCCGCCAATCACTCGTCCGGGTTCTGAAGAGGGAGGAAATTACTACGCCCGGGAAAATGACAGCGGGCATCCCGGGAAGCGTTATGAGAACCTTCGCCCACGCCACCCGGTATGAAGATCCACATCGGACCGGTTTCGCGGCCGGATATAGCTACGATCACTCGGGCTTGTCGTCACCGGCGAGGTGCTTGAACGCCTGGAGGTTGGCGAGCGATTCGCCCCGCTTGACCCGCCACTCCCACTCCCGGCGGATCGACGAGCCGAAGCCGAGCTCCAGCATGGTGTCGAACGACTCGTCGGCGTAGGTGAGGACCGATCCGAGCAATCTGTCCAGTTCGTCCTCGTCCAGGCCCTTCAACGAGACCCGTCCGGTCAGATAGATGTCGCCCACCGCGTCGATCGAGAAGGTGACGCCGTACATCCGGGCGTTGCGGCGCAGCAGCCAGGCCCAGACGTCCTCGTGGCGCTCGTCCGGCCGGCGCATCACGAACGCCTCGATCCGCAGCGAGTGCTCGCCCACGATCAGGTTGCAGGCGGTCTTGAGCTTGTGCGTGCCGGGGAGGCTGGCCACGTACGAACTGTCGCCCGTGGACTCCCACTCCAGTTCCCGCTCGGTCAGCACCCGCTCGATCAGTTCGGTCACCATGCGCACGTCGCCTTCTCGAGTCGCGCCGCGATCAGCGCCCGATGCTCGCTCACCGCGTCACGGTAGACCTCCAGCAGGCCGTCGGCGGTGCGGTCCCAGGAGAACTGGGAGGCGTGGGCGACCGCACCGCCGGCGAGCCGGTGGCGGTACCCGGGTGCGTCGAGGAGCCGTTGCAGCACCCGCGCCCAGTCTCCGGCGCCGTGCCCGTCGATCAGGACACCGCTGATGCCGTCGCGGACCGCGGTGACCAGACCGCCGACAGCGGCCGCGACCACCGGGGTGCCGCAGGCCTGTGCCTCCAGCGCCACCAGTCCGAACGACTCGTTGTAGGAGGGCACCGCGACCAGGTCCGCGGCGCGGTAGAGGGCGGCCAGGTCGGCGCCGGTCTGCGGCGGCAGGAACACCACCGAGTCGCTGACACCGAGCGACGCGGCCAGTTCGATCAGCGAGGTGGGCCGGTCCAGGCCGCTGCCGCTCGGGCCGCCGCAGATCACCACGGTGACGTCCGAGGCACCGCGCGCACGCATCTCGGCGACCGCGGAGATCAGCACGTCGGGCGCCTTGAGCGGCTGGATCCGGCCGACGAAGGCGACGATCCGGCCGTGCTCCGGCAGGCCGAACCGGGCGCGGTCGGCGATGCCGGGGCGGAACCGCTCCAGGTCGACGCCGGGCTGCACCACGCTGACCAGCGACGGGTCGGCCTGGTAGTGGGTGATCAGGTCCTGGGCCTCGAACCGGGTGTTGGCGACCAGCCGGTCCGACTCCGCGACCACCTGCTCCTCGCCGATCAGCCGGGACTTCGGCTCGGGCCGGTCACCGGCCGCGATGAACCGGTTCTTGACCTTGGCGAGAGTGTGCGCGGTGTGCACATGCGGTACGCCCCACCGCTCCCGGGCGAGCCAGCCGACCTGCCCGGAGAGCCAGTAGTGCGAGTGGATCAGGTCGTAGTGTCCGGGCGGGTGCGCCGCCTCCGCCCGCAGCACGCCGTTGGCGAAGGCGCAGAGCTGGGAGGGCAACTCCTCCTTGGCCAGCCCCTCGAACGGCCCGGCGGTGACGTGCCGGACGTGGACACCGGGGTGCATCTCGACAAGGGGCGGCAGGCCACTGGCCGTCGCCCTGGTGAAGATCTCCACCTCGACACCGCGCGCTGCCAGCCGCTTGGCCACCTCGACGATGTAGACGTTCATGCCGCCCGCGTCGCCGGTGCCCGGCTGCTCCAGTGGCGACGTGTGCACCGAGAGGGTGGCGATGCGCCGTGGCGTCACGGATAACCCTCCGGAAGTCGAGTGTGAAAACTTGTTGCGCCAACGTTCATCTTCCCCATCGGCGTTCGCCGAACCACCATGTAACCGACCGAGGGTGATCCAGGTCATGGGGAACGGGTGTAACGCGGGTCGTGCGAGAGGATCGGGGCATGCCAAACATCGCAGTCGTCACCGGTGCGTCCAGCGGTATCGGCGCCGCCACGGCACGCCGGCTCGCCGCCGAGGGATTCCACGTCGTCGTCGCGGCCCGGCGGGCCGACCGGCTCGAGGCGCTGGTGAAGGAGCTCGGCCCGAACGCGACAGCGGTCGCCTGCGACATCACCTCGGACGACTCGGTGGCCAATCTCACCGAGGTGGTGGCCGGCCTCGATGGCCCGCTGACCCTGCTGGTCAACAACGCCGGCGGTGCCCACGGTGCGGACCCGGTCGCCGCCGGGTCCGTCGACGACTGGCAGTGGATGTACGACGTGAACGTCCTCGGCACCCTCCGGGTGACCAAGGCGCTGCTCCCGGCGCTGGAGGCGAGCGGCCGCGGGACGATCGTGACGGTCGGGTCCACCGCGGCGTTCACCGTCTACGAGGGAGGCGGTGGGTACACGGCGGCCAAGCACGCACAGACCGCACTGGTCGGGACACTGCGGCTGGAACTCTCCGGCAAGCCGATCCGGGTGATCGAGATCGATCCGGGCATGGTGCGCACCGACGAGTTCGCGCTCAACCGCTTCGCCGGCGACCGGGACCGGGCCGACTCGGTCTACGCGGGGGTCAGGGAACCGCTCGTCGCCGACGACATCGCCGACGTGATCACGTTCGCCGCGACCCGGCCGCAGCACGTCAACATCGACCGGCTGGTGATCCGCCCGATCGCGCAGGCGGCTCAGCACAAGGTGCACCGGGAGGAATAGGTGAAACCGCTCGGCGCGATCACCAGGGGGACCACGAACCCCAACCGGCTGCGCCGCGTCGACAACTTCATCGCGTACCACTGCGCCGTTGATCTTAAAAAGGCGGCGCAGCCGCTGGTGATCGATCTTGGTTACGGTGCGTCGCCGGTCACGGCCGTGGAACTTCGGGGCAGGCTGGCGGCCGCGGTCCGTGCGGACGTCGCGGTGGTCGGTCTGGAGATCGATCCGGTACGGGTGAACGCCGCTCAGCCGTTCGCCGACCCGCCCTGGCTCGAGTTCCGCCGCGGCGGATTCGAACTGGCCGGCCTGACCCCGGTGGTGGTGCGCGCGTTCAACGTGCTGCGCCAATATGCCGAGGAGGAGGTGGTGGCCGCCTGGCACACGATGACCGCCACCGGCGCCACCCTGATCGAGGGCACCTGCGACGAGCTCGGCCGCATCGCCACCTGGGCGGTCGTCGAGGCGGGTGTGCCGCGGACCCTGACCCTGTCCGCCCGGCTGCCGGCGCTGGAGCATCCGGCGATCTTCGCGGAACGGCTGCCGAAGGCGCTGATCCACCACAACGTGCCCGGCCATCCGGTGCACGAGCTGCTCCGGGCACTCGGCCGGGCCTGGGAGACCGAGGCCACCCCGTTCGGGCCGCGCCAGCGCTGGCCGGCCACGGTCCGCCGGATGCGTGACGAGGGATGGCCGGTGCTCGGCGGCCCGGCCCGGTGGCGGCTCGGCGAGCTGACCCTGCCCTGGCCCGGGGCTTAGGCCTGATCGGTGTCGCCGAGCGCCGCCTTCAGCGCCTGGAGCAGGGCGTCGGCGGTGAACGGCTTCTTCACCAGCACGTCGTCCTCCTCGATCTGCCCCTTGCTGACCGCGATGTCCTTGGGCAGACCGGACACGAACACCACACCGATGCCCGGCCGCAGGTCGCGCACGGTCTTGGCGAGGTCGCCCCCGGACACACCGGGCAGCGTGAGGTCGGTGATCAACGCGTTGATCTCACCGGGGTGGTCCCGGCAGATCGGGATGGCCTCGTCGGGTTCCCCGGCCGCCAGCGTCGCGTATCCGCGCCGCTCCAGCATGCGGCGCATGATGTCACGCAGATCCTCTTCGTCGTCGACGACCAGGACTGTCGGCCTCTCGGCCACCGGCGCCTCGGACATTCATGCCTCCTCCGGCTGGGGTAGTTCTCACGCTAGCCGCCGCCCGGTGCTCCCGTACGGCACTTCGCCTCAAGCGGCGGTGTTCAGATGGCCGGTGTAGAGCAGGCGGTCGGGTGACCCGGCGCCCGCGTCGCGGATCAGCGCGGTCCCGGCGTGTTCCACCAGGTGGTCACGGACCTGACGGGGCGTCCAGCCGGGGTGTGCGCCGAGGACCAGGGCGGCGGCTCCGGTCACGTGCGGTGCCGCCATCGAGGTGCCGCTCATGCTCCTGGTAGCGGTGTCCGTGGTGTGGCCCGCTGACTCGATAGCGACACCCGGGGCGAACAGGTCGACGCAGGTGCCCCAGTTGGAGAAGGAGGCCCGGGCGTCGGTGCTGTCCGTGGCGCCGACCGTGATCGCGGCCTCGGTGGCGGCCGGCGAGTAACCGCAGGCGTCCGTGTTGTCGTTGCCCGCCGCGATCGCGTAGGTGACACCCGTGGCGATGGACCGCTCGACCGCCTCGTCCAGCGCCCGCCACGCCGGTCCGCCGAGGCTCATGTTCACCACCGCGGGCAGCTTCGCGTTCGCGGTCACCCAGTCGATGGCGGCGATGAAGTCGGTGTACGAGCCGTAGCCCTCGCAGTTCAACACCTTGAGGGCGACCAGCCGGACGTCCTTGGCGACCCCCGCGGTGGCGCCACCGATGGTGCCGGCGACGTGCGTGCCGTGGCCGTGGCAGTCGTCGGCGACACCGTCGCCGTCGACGAAGTCCCAGCCGTCCACCGCCCGGCCGCCGAACTCCTGGTGCGAGACGCGGATCCCGGTGTCGATCACGTAGGCGGTGACGGCCGCGGCGGACGGTGCGGTGTAGGACCTCGACAGCGGAAGCGCCGGCTGGTCGATCCGGTCCAGTCCCCACGGGGCCGTCTCACCCTGGGTGGTGGCGGTCGTGGTGATCGTGACGTCCTGCTCGACGTAGCGTACGGCTGGGTCGGCGGCGAGCCGGGCGGCCTGAGCGGCAGTCGCCTGAAGGTGGAAGCCGGAAACGGTGGACTGATAGGTGGCGGCGACCGTTCCGCCGTATTCGCGGACCAGCTCCTGCGAAGCTGAGGGGACCCGGTCCGCGGTGGAGGGCCCCGGCTCGAGCACGACGACGTAGTTGCCGGGGATCGCCCCGTCGGCGCCGGCCCCGGTGATGGTGCCGGTGAGCGGGGCGGCCGGTACCACGGCGTACGCCGGGCCGGACAGTGCGAAGGCCGCGGTGACGGCGCTCGCGACGGCTGCGAAACGTAGGGCCAGGCGGCGGGCGGCGGTACCGGACATGCATCGTCCTCTCGTCTCGCTCCGGCCCGGAGGCATGCCGGGAGCACTTGAGGGAAATGCTGGAAAGAAGAAGGAGCATCTCCGGGTTCCGCCGGGTAGCGCCCAGGGTGCGGCGTTACCGCCCGATTCGGATCGTCTGGATCACACGGGGGAACCTCTAAGCCGAGCGTGCGGCGGGCCGAATTTCTCGCTGTCAGGACCGCTGCACACCGCCACCGAGCAAGGAGAGCGATATGACCGCCCTGCTGTCGCCTGAGATCGACACCGTCGGGGAGCTGACGGAACGCTGCGATCGCTGCGGCTCGGCCGCCAAGCTGGAGGTCACCCTGACCAGCGGCGGCGAACTGGCGTTCTGCGGCCACCACGCCAACCGCCACCACGCGGACATCGTGGGCGTAGCCAGCAAGGTCCGCATCGAGGACGGCTTCATCTGGGCGGGCAAGTAACCGCCCGGCCCGGTTGGTCGCGTTATGCTCCTTCCCTCACGTCTTGGGGGTATATGTGCATATCGCGGCGCATGGCGTGGGCAGGCTGTCCCGGCTGATAGCCGGGTGCGCCGGTGTCACAGCCGCCGTCCTCGGCGCCCTGGACACGCGCACGTTTGACGACGGCGTACCGCCGGGCGGGCTCATCCCCGGCCCGGCGGTCGCCCTGGTCCCGGCCGGGATCGCCCTGCTGGTGCAGGTGATACCGGTGTCCGGTGAACGGGCCGCCCGGATCCGTACCGGTGCGGCGGCAGTGCTCGCCCTCACCGCGGCCGGCCTCGGCGCCGCCACCCTGCGCGACCAGCCCGCCGCGGCGGTCGCCGCCCTGTTCGCCGGGCTCGCCCTGGCCTGCCTCGACCTGCACCTGCCGCGGCGCACCGGCACCGTCTCGTTCCGGGTCGCCGACCCGCTACTGCTGGGTGCGGCCATGATCGCCCTGGTCGCCGTGGTGCCCCGCCTGTTCGGGCCCACCTTCCCGGCCGGCCGCGGCCCGGACAGCGTCATGCCGCTGCACCTGGCCGGCACTCTGCTGCTGCTCACCGCGGGCGCCATCCTCGCCAGGCCGGAGACCGGGCCGCTGCGTCCCCTCGAGGACTCCGGGCCGCGCACCGTCGTGCGGCGGCTCGCCCCAGCACTGCTCGCCACCCCGATCATCGCCGCGCTCGTCAGCGCGTTCGCCGTGCGTACCGGCGTCAGCCGCCCGGCGGCCGCGGTCAGCACCGGGGTGATCCTCGCCGCCCTCGCCCTGCTGACGCTGCTGGCCTATCTGGTACGCACCCTGGACCGCGCCGACCGGCGGCAACGTCACCTCGTCGAGGAGCTCCGTGACCGGCAGGACTTCGCCCAGACGTTGCTCCAGTCGATGAACGAGGCCGTCCTGGTGCTGGACGCCAACTACCGGGTGATCGACGTCAACCGGCGCTGGCGCGAGCTCACCGGCCACGACGACGCCCTCGGTGAACCGCCGCCGCTCCCACCGCCCGGCACCGGGCAGGACTGGAGCATCCCCCGCGCGGACGGCACCCAGGTGCCGGTCCTGGCCACCATGGCGGCCATCCCGGACGCCTCCGGCGTGCCCCGCGGATATGTGGCGACCTGCGTCGACATCGCGGAGCGCAAGCGGGCCGAGGACGCGCTCACCGAGCACGCCGCCGAACTGGAGCGGGGCAACGCGGAGCTCGCCGCGGCGCTCGCCTTCAAGAACGACCTGACCTCGATGCTGACCCACGACGTGGCGCAGCCGATCAGCTCCATCGCCAGCCTCGCCGAACTGCTCTGCGCCGACTGGGCGGACCTGCCCGAGGACATCCGGCAGGAGCTCGCCACGAAGATCGACAAGAACACCCGCCGGCTCATCAAGATGATGAACGACCTCCAGTTGCTCTTCCGCCTGGACACCGGCACGGTGACCGCGCGCCGGGTGCCGGTCCAGCTGCTCGAGGTGGTCGAGTCGGTGAGCCACGCCATCACCGGCGAGGGCGACGTGGAGATCGCCATCGACGAGGAGCTGACCGCGCTCGCCGACCGCGGGCACCTCACGGTGGTGGTGGAGAACCTGCTGAAGAACGCGCTCGGGCACGGGGCACCGCCGATCCATGTGCGTGCCGAGGCGCGGGGGGCCGGCACGGTGGTGCTCGTGGTGCAGGACAGTGGTGGCGGCGTGCCGGAGGACGTGCTGCCGAACCTGTTCGGGCGGTTCATCCGCGGCTCCGGGCTGGGGCTCTTCATCGTCCGTCACCTGGTCGAGGCGAACGGCGGGACGGTGCGATACGAGCACGCCGCGCCCCGGGGCGCCCGTTTCCTGGTGACGCTGGAAGGCACCCCGGCATAGCAGCGGGTCATGCCCGGCGGCCGGCCCCGGCACAGCGAAAGGGCCGGCCTCGTGGCCGGCCCCTCGTCGCTGCGGGCAGCCTCAGCTGCCGCGCTCCTCTTCATTGATCATGCCGTCGCCCCACATGTCGGAGGCGCCGGTGCGGCCGCCCATCCGGGCACTGCCGGCGGCACCTCCGCTGAGCGGGCCCGGTGCGCCGATCCAGCGCCCGGCGGAGCGCGACTCACGCTCGACGTCCTGGGCGCCACCGATGGCGGAGGGGGTTCCGATGTCCGCGGAGGTGGGAGTGCCGCGAAGCGGGCCGCTACCGAGCCCGGTGCCGGTCGGATCGGCGTTGCCGAGGTCGGCCGTACCCGTGTCCCAGCCCGCACCGGGGCTCGGCGGCGGAGTGGCGTGGCGGCTGCGGATGCGCGCGGCGACCGAGACGGGCGAGGCCGGGTCGCCGATCGTCACACCGGGCAGCAGGGTGCGCGGGCGCCCGGCCGGCTGCTTGCCGCCGGCGCCGGTCGGAATCGGACGGCCGCCCAGCACGCCGCTCTCGACCAGCCCCTTGAAGGTGGTCAGGTCGGCCTTGAGGCGGCGGTTCAGCGACTCCTGGCCGTGCCGGTCGCTGGGCATGAGGAAGGCGATGTCGGCCTCCAGCTGCGCGACGATCTGGGTCTTCGTCTCGCCCATCGGCCGCAGCGTGAGGGTCTCGGCGAGCAGCGGCCCCTCCATGGTCGACCAGGAGACCCGCTCGTCCGGCGACCGCTCGATGATCTGGGCGTCGAACTCCCGCCGCTTCCCGTCGACGTCCATGATCCAGTGGGTCTGGTCGGCACCTGTCGCCGTCACCTGACGCACCCCGGTCATGAAACGCGGGTAGTTCTCGAATGCCGCGAGCTGCTCGTACACCGTGTGAACCGGTGCGCTGACCTCGATCGCCTGCTGAACCATACTCATCGCAACTCTCCCATGCTGAAGTGCTGGCATGACAGAGAGTACGGAGATGAGAACTGATCGTGTTCGGATTCGCTGAGACGCAGCCGTTCAGACGCGGCGCAGGTACTGCCAGCGGCCCACTTCGGCGGCGTACCGGGCGTCGCTGGCGGGGACGAGCGTCACGCCGGCGTCGCGCAGCATCTCCACCAGCCGCGGCGACGGGCTGCGCCACGCCTCGCTGATCTCCACCACGGTGCCGGTGGTACGGCAAGCGGACGCCAGCTCACCGACCAGCTCCGGACCGGCCACGGCGTCGTCGACACCCGCCTGCGCCAGTAGCGCCAGCGGCCGGGCGAGCTGCGACGGCACGTACCGCGACGCCCGCTCGATGCCCTTGACGGTGGTCGTCACGAGGATCTCGGCCACCAGCCCGGCGGTGAGAGCACCCGCGGCCAGCATCCGCCGCAGTTCCCGGGCGTCGAGCACGTCGTCGCCGATCGGCAGCCCGGAGACCGCGACCGAGAGCGCGTCCAGCTGGGCCAGGTCCGGCGGAAGGGCGAGCCAGCCGTCGGCGCGGACGACCTCCACCTCGGCCGCGACCCGCAGCCTCATCTCGGTACGGTGCCGGGCCCGGCGCACCGCGTCGGCGTACGCGGTCAGCCAGGTGGTGTCCGGTCCGGCCTGATCAGCGAAGGTGAGCGCGGTCAGTCCCGTCCGGTCGGCGGCCGAAACCACCACACCGACGGCGTCCCGGCCGGCCGAGAAGCCGGTGTGCACGTGGGCGTCCACGCTGAGATCCAGCGCGCACGCAGTACCGACCGCACCGCCACCCATGACTGACTCGCGCTCTGTGCCCACGCTCGCACCCCCGAGGAGAAGGGACGGGTTTCTCCCGTCCGTGGATGAGAGTGCGGCCGCGACGTTGTTCCCCGGGTCAGAGGCCGGTGCAGGTGAGGTGCGTTCTGCGGCCGTCCGGCACCGCAACCGTTCCGCACTTCCCGAGCACCCGAACGGGCATCCGGCACCGGTCAGCCTTCTTCTCGCGTGCACGTGACCGCGTGCCGGGAAGGGAAGGCATGAAGGTTCGACATCAGGGCCGTACCGTGCTGGCAGCCGTCGCCGCTGCGAGCCTGCTGGGCGCCGGGTTGCCCGCGTCCGCCCCGGCCGCCGCCGCTCCCAAGATTCCCACGGTCGTCGGGAACGCGAAGACCGACGGAACTCCGCTGAACATGCGCCGCTCCCCCTCGGCCGCGGCCGAGAGGTTCGGCTCGGTGGCCAACGGTGGCAAGGTGTGGATCGTCTGCCAGGTCTCCGCGCAACGGATCACCGGCACGGTACGGACCACGAACCTCTGGAACCACCTGGCCAACGGTGCCTACGTGTCGGACTCGTACGTCGTGCGGCCGGCCACCGCGATCCCGCAGTGCGCGCCGGGCACGGTTCCGGTCACACCGGCGCCCGTGACACCGGCGCCCGTGACACCGGACCCGGCACCCGCCATCCCGGCTCCGGCCAAGGGCGAGAAGTGGGTCCTTCCGGTGGGCGCGGGGCTGGTCAGCGGATTCCGTACGGTCGCACGCCCCTCGCACGACGGCGCCGACCTGTCCGCCAAGCGCGAGACCCCGATCCTGGCCGCGTCCGCCGGCACCGTGATCCGGGTGGTCTGCAACGTCTCGGCCGGCACCTGCGACCAGGACGGTAATCGCACCCTTCAGGGGTGCGGCTGGTACGTCGAGGTCCAGCACACCGGCACCATCGTCACCCGGTACTGCCACATGGTCCGCCGCCCGCTCGTCAAGGTCGGCCAGGTCGTCGCCCGTGGCCAGTTGCTCGGTAACGTCGGCACGTCCGGCTCGTCGTCGGGACCGCACCTGCACTTCGAGGTGCACGTCGACGCGGCACCGGCCATCCACGACAACGCGGTCGACCCGGTTGCCTTCCTGCGCGCCCGCGGAGTGACCGTCCAGGTCCTCTGAGGACGGAACGCCCGTCGCGGCGCGACGGGCGTTCTCGTTCACTCCTGAGGGTCGGCCTTCTCCAGCATCCTGGTCAGCGCGTGCACGGCTTCCTCGGGCGGCGACGCGGCAGCCCGGTTCGCCGCCTGGAGTTCGCGGTACACCTCCTCGCGGTGCACCTGGACATCACGAGGAGCCTGAATGCCCAGCCGAATGACGTCGCCACGGGCCTCGAGGACCGTGATGACGATGTCGTCGCCGATCATCACGCTCTCGCCGGCCCGCCGGGTCAACACAAGCATCAGTGCCCACCTCCATCCATGGAACGGACAGCATGGCAAAGGCGCGGCCGCGAATGAACACGGCCGCGCCTGCGGTGGAGGGTCAGTAGGACCGGTTCATGATCGCCCGGACCGGGTAGCCCGTTCCACTGAGGACGACCTGCACGGCCCGCATGCTGTCGCGGTCGACCACGATCGGCGCGAGGAGATTCGCGGTGGTCTCCTCCGTGCCCGCGGTGATGACCGAGAGCAGCAGGAGGCGGTCCGGGTCCTTGGTGTTCAGTGCGGCGAACACCTCGTTCTCGATCTCCGGCGCGTAGTCCGGGAAGAACGGCTCCGGCGGCGCGACCAGGAAGCGCAGCTCCGGGTTGTCGATCGAAGTGAAGGCGTAGAGCAGGCCATCGTCGTTGAGTCGCACCAGGACGAAGTCCCGGTGGGCGGGGAATCCCGGCATGGGCACCGCCATCGTGATGGTCGGCAAACCCAACGACGGGTCCGTCATGGTGGCCTCGATCGGTCGGGATGCGGTGCGAATACTCATGGTCACCTCAGGAAATCGATGAGCGAGGGCTGGATCACCTTGGCCGTGGCGGCCAGGGCGGCCTGATACGAGGTCTGCTGGAACTGCAATTCCATGATCGCCTTAGGCAGGTCGACATCCTCGATATCTGAGAGCTGCGACGACACGGACATCAAGCGATCCTCAGCGGACTGCTTCATCTGGGTAACCCGATTGTATCGGGCGCCAACCTCCGAAAGAGTAGATTTCATGTTTTCAGAGGCTTTATCGATATTGATCAGACTTGCATTAAGTCCGGTTTCGTCGCCGGAACGCATTGCCGCGACAACCTTGTCCAGCAGCTTGAAGAGCTGCTCCGGATTTGCCACCGGTGGGCTGCCGGCCGGGATGAGGGCACCGTCCTCGTCAACGAACTGGCCGTTGTCGTCGACGAGATAATCGGTGCCGAACGCCTCCGGTCCGCGTACGTCCACACGCACCTTGGCGTTCGGGCCGATGGCGCGCATCGTCTGGCCGCTGTCCTCGCCGACGTACGCACCGGAATCGTCGTAGGCCGAGGCGTCCGGTGTGAACCCGCCGAACACCGGGCGATCGAGGTACTTCGCATTCGCGTACTGGACGAGCGTGCCCTTGATCTGCTCGACCTCGGCAGCGCGGGCCTTGTTCGCCTCAGGTGTGCTCGAGCCACCTGAGCTCACGGCGGCCAGCGTCAACTCCCGGACCTTCGTGATCAGTACCGTCGAGTCCTGCAGGTTGTCCTGCATCGCACCGAGCCGGCCGAGCGCGTCGTCGGCATTGGTGGAGTACTTCTGGTTCGCCCGGATCTCGCCGCGCAGCTGGAGGGCGGTGACCGTACCGGTCGGCGAGTCCGACGGACGGCGTAACTGCTTGCCGCTCGAAATCTGATCCTGTGCGGTCTGGGTACGACCAAGACTGCGTTGAAGACTGGCCATCGTCCGGGTACGGACGCTGCTCTCGGTTACTCGTGGACTACTCATGAAGGGCCTTCCTTACCTACCGACCAGACCGGTCCGGTTGATCAACTGGTCGAGCATGGAGTCGATGGTGGTCAGAACTCGGGAGGCCGCTTCGTATCCGCGCTGGTAGGTCAGCAGGTTGGTCATTTCCTCGTCCAGGTTGACCCCGGACTCCGCGTCGCGTGCGCCGTCCACCTGATCCGTCACGGCGTTCTGGATGTCGCGCCGGCGGATCGAGGACTGCGCGGAGACACCGAGGTCACCGATCAGCGACTGGTAGGCCGAGTCGGCACCCGTGCGTGAGGTGGAGAGCTCGGAGAGGTCGTCCGCCACCTCGCCGTTGAGGATGGCCGGCGTGCCCTTGGGATTGCCGGAAGAGATCGCGAGCTTGTTCGGGTCGCTGACTTTCACGCCGATGTTCGCCGCGGTCAGCGTCAGGTCGCCGTTGTACGTGCCGAAGAAGTCCTCGCCGGTGGTGCCGTCGGAGCTGTATCCGGTCCGGTACTTGTCGTTGACGTTGTCCGCCAGCTTGTTCGCGATCTCGTTGAGCCGGGTGTTGATCGTGTCCAGGGTGCCGCCCTTGGCCAGCAGCTCCATCTGGGCGCCCATGGTCCCGCCCGCGGCCACCGGCGCCTCGGTGTCCTTCCACCGCAGGTTGACCGTCGTCGAGTTGAGGTCGTCCAGGCGCATCGCCCCGCCGGTCTCGATCTCGATCTCGCGAGTGCTGAACTCACTGACCAGCGGCCCACTGCCGACGTAGACGTTTATCGCACCGTTGGGCAGCTCGGTGGCCGTCGCACCGACCAGTTCGGACAGCTTCAGCATCTGCTGGCCACGCTGGTCCTGGAGCTCGTTCGCCTGCAGGCCCGCGGCCTGGGCCACGACGATCTCCTTGTTCAGCTTGGCGATCGAATCGGCCGCCTTGTTCACGTCCTTGTAGTAGGTGTCGAGGCCGGCCCGGGTCGACTCGTACTGGCTGTCCAGTGCGGCCGCCGCATCGTTGAGCGACGCCGCCACGGTGGTGGCCTGCTCGATCAGGGCCGACTTCGGAGCCGCCTTGTCCGGGTTGGCGGCGACCGCGTTGAAGCCGTCCCACATGTCCTGCATGCGGGACTGGAGCGCGGTGTCGCTGGGCTCCCCGAAGACGTCCTCGATCAGGTTGTACGAACCAGCGCGCTCGTTGTGATACGCCGAGTTGGCGTGCTCGGTGAAGCTGCGCTGGTCCAGCGCGGTGTTACGAAGCCGCTCGACCGAGGAGACGGTCACCCCGCTGCCCACCGCTGAGGTGGTCGCGTAGATGCCCGGCACCAGGTTGGCGTTCTGCGACTGCATCACCACGCGTTGCCGTGTATACCCCTCGGTATTGGCGTTCGCGATGTTCTGGCCCGTGACGTCCAGGCCCCGGCGCTGCGCGTAGAGAGAAGTGAGCGCCGTGTTCAGTCCACCGAATGTGCTGCCCATCAGATCGCCTCATCAACCAGGGTGGGGCGCCGCACGGCGCCGCTGACGGTCTGGCCCTGCGGCCCGTACGTTTCCACAGTCTCGGCGAACGCGAGCATGGTTTCGCGAGCCGCCCGCTGACCGGCGGTGAGCAGGTCGCGGTTGACGTCGGCCAGGGCCCGGATCTCCGACGTCAACATCAGGAACGCCTTGCGGTGCTGGTGCAACAGGTCCGACCAGGGGTCCGGTGCGGCATCGGCGAGCTCGCCCAGCGAGGCGTCCGGCGAGAGGCCGAGCTCGACGGCGACATCCTGTGCGTACGCGGCCCGGATGACCTCGGTCTGCCGGATCTGATCCAGCACGACCTCGACCTCGCGGGTGGCGTGGCTGAGCCAGCGTGACCGGTTTGACGCGAGGAGCAACTGCTCCTCCTCAAGCTTGAACAGCAGCATCTCCAGCAGCTCACGTGAACGCCACAGGACGCTGGCCAGGTCGGTCAGGCTCACCCGGTCCTCCGTCGGTATCGCTCGTCGGGTGCCACCCCCTCGGCGGACCCGCTCATTCGGACAGGTCGGCACATCCGCCGTGCCGCTGAGCTGTTTCCGACGATCGGTACTTCTCCGATTCGCCCGAAAAGCCCGAAGAAATCTCAGAGAATTCTGATGGCCTCTCGGCGACCCGCCGATGGGATGTGGAGTAACACCACGGCTCACGGACGGGCCGGTCAAGACCCCACTCAAGGAGGAATCACCCCATGGGTCTTCGTATCAACCAGAACATCGCCGCGCAGAACGCCTACCGGAACCTCTCGGTGACCGACAACCAGATGTCGAAGTCGCTCGAGAAGCTGTCCAGCGGTTTCCGGATCAACCGGGCGGCTGACGACGCGGCCGGCCTCTCGATCTCCGAGGGCCTGCGGGCGCAGATCGGTGGTCTCAAGACCGCCGTCCGCAACACCCAGGACGGCGTGAGCGTCGCGCAGACCGCTGAGGGTGCGCTCAACGAGGTCACCTCGATCCTGCAGCGCATGCGCGACCTGTCGGTCCAGACCTCCAACAGCGGTGCGATGGACGTCGACGCGAAGGACGCCGCCAACAAGGAGATGTCGCAGCTCAACGCGGAACTGGACCGGATCGGCGAGACCACCGCCTTCGGCAAGTCGAAGCTGCTGGACGGCTCGTTCGGCTCCAACGCCACCAAGAGCGGCACCGCGCTGACCGCGGGCGCCACCGGTGCCGGCACGGTGGGCGGTGCTCTCACCGACCTCGTCACGGCGAACGCCGCCGACATCACCTTGACGATCAACAAGGTGGACGGGACCGACCTCACCGCTCTCGCGACTCCCGCCCCGATCACGATCACCGTCAAGGCGGGCACGTTCACCGACAAGGACAGCCCGCAGGACGTGGCCAAGAAGCTCAACGCGGCCATCTCCAGCCAGATGAAGGAACAGACCAACCCCAACACCGGGACGAAGTACGCCGGCAACGAGGTCTCCTTCTCGGCCAGCACCGCGTCCAGCGGCGACGTGACGTTTGGCGCCTCCGGCGTCGGCGACTTCTCGATCGACGACGGTACGGGCGGCGCACTGAACTCGCTGATGGGCGCCGCCACCGTGGCCGCTTCTTCCGCGACCCCGGCAGAGGCGGTCGCTGGCGGAAACACCGGCCGATTCCAGGTCGGGGCCAACGCCAACGAGCGCATCTCCATCAACATCGGTGCGGTCAACTCCAACACCCTGGGCACCGCGGCGCTGAACCTCAAGACGGACCCGAGCTCGGCGATCACCGCCATCGACTCGGCGATCCGCAACGTGTCCGACTCGCGTGCTCAGCTCGGTGCGTACCAGAACCGCTTCGAGCACACCATCAACAACCTGAACGTCGCGGTGGAGAACCTCTCCGCGTCCGAGTCCCGGATCCGCGACACCGACATGGCGCAGGAGATGGTGTCGTTCACCCGCTCCCAGATCCTCACCCAGGCGGGCACCTCGATGCTCTCGCAGGCGAACCAGTCCGCGCAGAACGTGCTCTCGCTGCTCCGCTAACCGAACTGCCACCGAACACAACTGAATCGGCACGACTTACGGCCGAATAGGAAGGGGTAGCGGGCGGGTCAACGCCGGCTACCCCTTCTGTTCCCGCACCGAAAGCGAGCCTCCGTGTCCAGCTCAGTCGACGGCCTCGTCAGCGGTCTCAGCACTTCCAGCCTCATCGGCCAGCTCATGCAGGTGGAGGCGGCTCCGCAGAACCGCCTCAAGGCCAAGGTTCAGACCGCCGAGAACACGGTGGCGTCCTACACGTCCGTGAACGGCAAGCTCTTTTCGCTGAAGGGCGCAGCAGACACGCTGGGTCAGCTGAGTACCTGGCGGTCGATCCAGGCCAGCTCCAGCTCCAGTGGAGTGGTCGCGACCGCCACCGGCGGCACGAACTCCGCCTCGGGAGTCACGACGTTCGACGTCGTCTCGGTGGCCACCGCGCAGGTGGGCACCGTCCAGTTCCCGAAGGACACGGCCGATGGCACCGACGGCTCGACCGAACTCTCGTTCGAGTTCGGCACCCCGCCGGCGGGCACGCCGATCAAGGTGGAGATCGGCGCGGACAAGTCACCGGCTGCCATCGCCTCCGCGATCAACAGCACCAAGGGCCTTCCCGTACGGGCAGGAGTGGTCACGACCAGCACCGGCGACGTCATCCTGCAGCTCAGCAGCACCAAGAGTGGCACCGACAACGCGTTCTCGGTCACCGGCCTCTCCACTTCGCCGATCACCGTCATCGCGCCCGCCGACGCGATGATCCGCGTCGGCTCGCTGGACACGACCGACCCCATGAACCCGACGCTCACTCCGGGCAGCTACGAGGTCAAGAGCAGCAGCAACACCTTCACCGGACTCCTGCCCGGCGTCTCGGTGACGATCACCAAGCCGGAGACCGGCGTGACAGTCACCGCGCAGGCGGACGTGGCCGGCATCGCGGAGAAGCTCCAGGCGCTCGTCGACGCCGCCAACGCGGCACTCGACGAGGTGTCGGCGCAGACCGCCTACGATCCCACCACGAGAAAGGGCTCGGCCCTCACTGGTGACTTCATGGTGCGCCAGCTGAGCCACACCATCATGAGCTCGGTCAGCGGCGGCCTGTCGTACGCGAACCCCAAGTACGTCAAACCGGCGGACGGCTCGGGCCTGCCCGAGGAGTCCCCGGGCAACATGAAGTTGAACGTGTTCGGCAGCCTGGCCCAGGTCGGCATCCAGCTCGACCGTGGCGGGAAGCTGACCTTCAACGCCGGCAAGTTCACCACCGCTTACAACGCCGACCCCACGAAGATCCAAGAAGCCATGATCGGTCTCGCGGACAACTTCGAGGAGCAGACGAGCAAGCAGTCGCTCGTCGTCACCAAGGTCATCACCGGCCGGCGGCTCGAGATCGACAACTTCAAATCCCAGATCAGCAACTGGGACATCCGTCTCGCGGCTCGCCAGCTCACTCTGCAGAAGCAGTACACCAACCTGGAAACGGCACTGGGCAACCTGAAGAACAAGTCCAACTGGCTCGCCGGCCAGCTCGGCGGCATGTCCGGCTGATGATGATTCCGGCCAGCCACCAGGACAGAGACCAGGAGGACCGATGACCGCAACTAATCTGCGCGACCGCTATCTGCAGGACTCGATCAATACGGCGTCGCCCGCCAAGCTGCTGATCATGCTCTACGACCGTCTCCTGCTCGATCTGAGACATGGCGAGGAGGCTCTCCGCGCCGACGAGCGCGAGACCGCCAACGACCGGCTCAATCACGCCCAGGAGATCGTGCTCGAACTGCGTGTCAGCCTCGACATGGAGGCCTGGGACGGTGCTCCCGGTCTCGCCAACCTCTACGGTTTCATCCTCACCGAACTGATCGGCGCCAACATCAAGCGCGACCCCGACCGGGTCGCCGGCTGCCGCAAGCTCCTTGAGCCGCTGCGCGACGCGTGGCGCGAGGCCGCCTCGGCCGGGACATGAGCACCGGAACGCAGGCCGTCGACTGGCGCTCGGCCTGGGCCTCCGCCCTCGACGAACTCGAGATGGACGTCGAGTCGGTCGAGGCGATGCTGGCCGACGAGCGCCGCATCGCCGAGACACCGCCGTCGGACCTGTGGCGCCCGCCGACCGAGCTGGGTGCCCTGCCGCTGGAACTCAGGCCCCGCGCCGACGCGATCCTGACCCGTCAGCTCGCGGCCGCGGAGGAACTTGCCCGCCGCCTCACCACCAACCGCCAGCAGTCGGCGATGACAGCCCGGATAGAAACCGGCGAGGCGGTCAAGCGCCCCGTCTACCTCGACTGCGCGATGTGAGAAGCCACGAAGCGATGTGAGAACACCACGAACGTCCCGGACCCGGCCACGGGCTCCGGGGCGTTTTCGTGTGCAACCTCGCCGCAACCGCTTGGGACTCAGCGGATCGGCGCGCACGCCGAAATGCAGGGTACGAGCACGGATTGCTCAGATGAAAGAAGCCATGGATCGGCGACATGACGGATCGACTAGGGAGCACCTATGTTCGACGACCGCTCGTCGTCTGCACTGCGCGTTGCTGTCTCCGGGCTCGCCGCCCGGCAGACCGCCATCGCCAACAACATCGCGAACATCGAAACCCCCGGCTACCGGGCGCGTAAGGTCAAGTTCGAGGAGGCGCTGAGCAGCGCCGTCGCCCACGGCCGCTCGCCGTCCGAGGTGACCCCGAGCGTGCTGAGCTCGATGGAGCCGACCCGGCTCAACGGCAACAACGTCAACCTGGACAGCGAGACGTTGCAGCACATCGACACCACGATGCGCTACCAGCTCACCATCCGAGCGCTGGACGGCAAGTACAACTCGCTGCGCGAAGCCATCAAGGGGGCCTGATGAGTACTTTCAACGCGATCGGGGTGGCCGGCACCGGCGTCACCGTCTACCGCAAGTGGCTGGACGCGGTGTCCGACAACATCGCCAACATGAACAACACCACCCGTACCTCCGAGAACGCCTTCCAGGCGCGGTTCGTCCAGGCCCGTGAGGCCCAGGACGGCAACGGGGCCGAGGTGGCCGGCATCCACTACGGCAGTGCCGAGGGGATCCTGGCGTACGAGCCGGACAACCCGCTCGCCGACGCCGAGGGCTACGTTCGCCGCCCGGACATCGACATGGGCAGCCAGATGGCCCAGATGATGATGGCCCAGCGCTCCTACCAGGCGAACCTCTCGGTCGTCGACCGGGCGAAGGACTCGTACACGGCCGCGATCAACCTCGGGAAGTGATGACGGTGACGTCACCCATCAGTCCCATCGGAGGCTTCTCCGGAGTAGCCGGCATCGGCGGAACCAACTGGTTCTCCGATGCCGGCGAGGCCACCGGAGCCCCCGCGACGCAGGGACCCAACGCTGATTTCGCCGGCATGCTCGCCAAGGGCATCGAGAACGTCCAGACGGCGCAGACCAAGGCGAGCGATCTTGCGGTGCAGGTCGCCGACGGCACCCTCAAGGACCCGGCCCAGTACACGATGGCCGCGACCGAGGCTCAGCTCGGCCTGCAGCTCACCATGGCGATCCGCAACAAGGCCGTGGAGGCCTTCCAAGAGATCATGAGGATGCAGGCCTGACATGACCGACCGCCTTCCCGCTCCGGTACGCCGCGTCACGGACACCTTCAAGTCCTTCACACCGGGACAGAAGGCTGTCACGATTTTCGCCGTCATCGCCATCCTGGTCGGCGGCTACTTCTTCGCCACGTGGGCGGCCAAGCCGTCGTACCAGATCCTGTTCAACAACCTCTCGACGAAGGACGCGAGCGCGATCGTCGAGTCGCTCCAGAAATCGGGCACCTCGTACGAGCTGGCGAACGACGGCCAGACCGTCCTGGTGCCGCGTGACCAGGTGAACAACCTGCGACTCCAGCTGTCCGGCGAGGGCCTGCCCAACGACGAGGGCACCGGCTATTCGCTGCTCGACCAGCAGGGCATCACCACGAGCGACTTCATGCAGCACGCGAACTACCAGCGCGCGCTGGAGGGCGAGCTCGCCAAGACGATCAAGTCGATCGAGGGCGTCGAGGCGGCCACCGTGCACCTCGTCATGCCGCAGGAGGACGTCTTCACCGACGACCAGGCCAAGCCGACCGCTTCGGTACTGGTCGCCTCCAAGGCCAGCAACCCGCTCGACGAGCCGCAGGTGCAGTCGATCGTGCACCTCGTCGCCTCGAGCGTGGAGGGCCTCGACCCGACCCAGGTCACGGTGGCCGGATCGGACGGCCGGATGCTCTCCGCCGGTGGCGGTGCGGCCGTCGCCGCGGGCAGCGGCAACAGCTCCGAGCAGCAGACCGTCGCGTTCCAAACCCGGTTGAACTCCTCGCTCCAGCGGATGCTGGACAACCTCGTCGGTCCCGGCAACGCGGTGGTCACCACCACGGCCGAGCTCGACTTCGACCAGACCGAGACGCGCAGCAAGACCTACAGCGCCGACCCGGCCGTGCCGGCCCAGTCGGAGAGCATCAACACGGAGACCTACACCGGCAGCGGCACCGGCAACGGCGGTGTGCTCGGCCCGGACAACATCCAGGTACCGAACGGCAACGGCAACGGGCAGTACGCCAACAAGAACGAGACCCGCAACCGGCAGCTGAACGAGGTTCAAGAGGTACGCCGCAACGCGCCGGGCGGTATCAACCGGCTCAACGTCTCGGTCCTGCTCAACAGCACCACCGCGGCGGGCGTGGACGCGAACCAGGTGCAGCAGCTGATCAGCGCGGCGGCCGGTGTCGACGCCACCCGCGGTGACACCATCGCGGTCGCCGCGATGCCGTTCGACAACAGCGCGGCCCAGGCCGCCAAGGACGAGCTCGCCGCCGCGGCCGTCGCCGAGAAGCAGGCCAAGCAGATGACGCTGGTCAAGACCGGTGCCCTGCTCTTCGTGGTGCTCGCTCTGCTGTTCCTCGCCTGGCGGGCGAACAAGCGGGCCAAGAAGCGCCAGCAGCTCAGCGAGGAGGAGCGCCGGCACCTGGAGGAGATGCAGGCCGCCCTCGAGGCGCAGCGCCAGGCGGAGCTGGACATGACCGCCGCCGGCGTGGGGATGCACACCAACATGCTGGAGAGCCCGCCGGTGGCGACCCGCAACAACGAGGCCCGCGAGGAACGGCACAAGGAGATCGAGGAGCTGGTCCGGGACAAGCCCGAGGAGACCGCCGCCCTGATCCGCGGCTGGATGTCCGCGGACTCGACGCACTGAGGATCCACTTGCACGACGAAGGTTTGAGGAGCATCCGTTGACCACACCTGCTCTGAGCACGCTGTCGATGACGGGCGTGCGCAAGGCCGCGATAATGCTGGTCCAGTTCGGCAAGGAACAATCCGCGCAGGTGCTGGCCAACATGACCGAGAAAGAGGTCGAGATGCTCTCGGCCGAGGTGGCTCGGCTCGGCAAGCTCGAGCCGGCCCAGGTCGACGACGTGATGGACGAGTTCTACGCCATGGCCACCACCCGGTACGCCGGGTCCGGTGGCATGGACTACGCCAGGGAGCTGCTGGAGGCGTCGCTCGGCAAGGAGCGGGCGGCGCTGATCCTGGACCGGCTCGAGGCCTCGATGAACGACATCCCGTTCAACTTCCTCAGCCACGCGGACCCGCGGCAGCTGCTCTCGTACGTCCAGTACGAGCACCCGCAGACGATCGC
The DNA here is from genome assembly GCF_042666575.1 of Actinoplanes sp. GCM10030250. Lineage (NCBI taxonomy): Bacteria > Bacillati > Actinomycetota > Actinomycetes > Micromonosporales > Micromonosporaceae > Actinoplanes > Actinoplanes sp. GCM10030250. Next base: position 488,212 of record NZ_JBHTDO010000002.1, read on the forward strand.
CCTGGTCCTCGCGCACATCCCGTCGGCGCTGGCGTCGTCGATCCTGGCCGGCCTCCCGCTGGAGGTGCAGACCGAGGTCGCGCACCGCATCGCGATCATGGATCGGACCTCGCCGGACATCATCCGGCAGGTGGAGAGCGCACTGCAGCGCAAGCTCTCCAGCGTGCTCCAGCCCGACGAGCTCTCCACCGTCGGCGGTCTCCAGCCACTGGTCGACATCATCAACCGCGCCGACCGCACCACCGAGCGGCTCATCCTGGAAGCCCTCGACGCCCGCAGCCCCGAGCTGGCCGAGGAGATCCGGCGGCGGATGTTCATGTTCGAGGACATCATCAACCTGGAGGACCGGGCGGTGCAGCTGGTGCTCCGGCAGGTGGAGCCGGCCGACCTGGCGACCGCACTCAAGGGCGTGCCGGACACGGTGCGCGAGAAGGTCACCAAGAACCTCTCCGAGCGCGGCCGCGACAACCTGCTCGAGGAGATGGACCTGCTCGGGCCGGTCAAGCTGAAGATGGTCGAGGAATCCCAAGCCAAGATCGTCGGTGTCATCCGCACCCTCGAGGACTCCGGCCAGATCGAGATCCAGCGCGGTAGCGAAGCCGATGAGCTCATCGCCTGACAGTCCGGTGATCCGCGGGGCGGTGGCGGACAGTGCCACCGCCGCGCGGTTCGCCGTCGACCTGCGCAACCCGGAGCCGATCGACAACGAGGCCACCGAGCGGGCGAGACAGCAGGCCCGCACCACCGGGTACGCCGAGGGCTGGGCGCAGGGGAAAAGGGATGCCGCGGAGGCCACTGAGGCCGCCGCGGCACGTGCGCATGCCTCGGAACAGGCGTACGAGCACCGGCGCGCCACCGCCCTGGCCCAGGCGGTCAACGCGCTCGGCAGGGCCGTCACCGAGCTGGAGAACCAGCTCATGCCGACCTTCACCGAGTTGCAGGAGGTCGTACTGGCGAGCGCGTTCGAGCTGGCCGAGGCGATCGTCGGGCGTACGCTGCGGGACGATCCGGAGCGGGGCGCCGACGCTCTGCGCCGGGCGATGAGCGCCGCACCCGAGCAGGGTGGGTTGAACGTGAGCCTGCACCCGGACGACTACGCGATGCTGGTCGGCCCGAACCCGGCCGGCGACTTCGAGTTCGAGGGCCGCCGGATCAGCCTGCGCCCCGACCCCCACCTGCGGCCCGGTGACGCGGTCGCGGAGACCGGCACCGCGACCGTCGACGCGACGATCGAGACGGCGATGAGCCGGGTACGGGAGGCGCTGCGCCTCTAGGTTCCCGTCCGCGGTCCGGTACCGCGGCACGGACCTGGGCGCGGCCGGCGACGCCACGAAGGGCAGCACACCATGACCGACGTCTTCCAGCACCGCCTGCAGAGCGCGATCCAGGCGGCACGGCCGCTGGTCAGCGGACGGGTGACCGGCGCGGTCGGCCTGCGGGTCACGGTGGGCGGCCTGGAGGCGCGCGTCGGAGACCTGCTGCGCATCGGCAACGGGCCGGACTCGGTGTTCGCCGAGGTCGCGGCCCTGGACGGGGAACGGCTCTCCTGCCTGCCGCTGGGCCCGATCGCCGGCATCGGCGCGGGCACGCCGGTGGTGAACACCGGGGGGCCGTTGCGCATCGCTGTCGGCCCCGACCTGCGCGGGCGGATCCTCGACGGTCTGGGCCGTCCGATGGACGGCGGACCACCGCTGCGCGGTGAGCTGGTGGGCATCGACGGGCGACCACCCTCGGCGATGGAGCGCCAGCTGGTCGACCAGCCGATGTCTCTGGGGGTACGCGTTCTCGACACGCTCGTACCCTGCGGACGTGGCCAGCGCATCGGCATCTTCGCCGGATCAGGTGTCGGCAAGTCCACCCTGATGAGCATGATCACCCGCGGTACGTCGGCCGAGCTGAACGTGGTCGCCCTGGTCGGTGAGCGGGGCCGTGAGGTGCGCGAGTTCATCGAGCACGACCTCGGCGAGGAGGGACTGGCACGCTCGGTGGTGGTCATCGCCACATCCGACACCCCACCTCTGGTACGCCTCCGTGCCGGTGCCGTGGCGACCCGGATCGCCGAGTACTACCGCGACGAGGGTGCCGACGTGCTGCTGATGATGGACAGCGTGACCCGTGCGGCGATGGCACAGCGCGAGGTCGGGCTCTCGGTCGGCGAACCACCCGCCACGCGGGGCTATCCCCCGTCGGTCTTCGCGATGCTCGCCTCGCTGCTGGAGAGGGCCGGCCCGGGTGCGCGGGGCAGCATCACCGGCCTCTACACGGTCCTGGTCGAGGGCGACGACCACAACGAGCCGATCGCCGACGCGGCCCGCTCGATCCTCGACGGGCACATCGTGCTCGACCGCAAGCTGGCGACCGCGGGCCACTTCCCGAGCATCCAGGCACTCGACTCCATCTCCCGGGTGGCCAACAAGATCACCAGCCAGCAGCAGCGGGCCGACGCCACCGAGCTGCGCCGGCTGATGGCCGCCCACCGCGAGGTACGCGAACTCGTCGAGATCGGCGCCTACGCACCGGGCACCAACCCGGACGCCGACCGCGCCAATGCGGCGTGGACCCAGATCAGCGCCTTCCTCCGCCAGGACCTCGACGAACGCGTAACGGCCGACGACGCCTGGACCGCCCTCCGAGCCCTCATAGCCACCACCTGACCCTCCCCGCCCCACAGGACTCCCCCCACGGGACCAGCGCACACGCTGACGCCTCCGTGCGCGTCGACTTCCCCGCGCGGGGTTGCGAGGGGCAGCCAGCGCACACGTTGGGGTTTGCGTGCGCGTCTACCCACGTCAGGGGCGTCACCAGGGCACACGCAACCCCAACGTGTGCAGCTACATCTCCAGGCGGCGGGCGATGCGACGCGGCGGGCCGCTGGTGCTGGAGACGCGGGCCCGGCGACGCGGGACGCCGGGGGACGCGGGACGCCGGGGGACGCGGGTGCGGGGGTGGGGACGCTGCGGGGGTGCGGGGTGACTTGGGGTGAGCTTTAGTGGGCAGCTCCGCCCGGCGGACGCGGCAGAGGCTTGACGGGCGGCGTGGTCGCGGGCCGCTCGAGGCGGTTCGGGATCGACCGTACTTCCGAAAAGTGCACATCGCGGGATGCGCGGCACGCAGGGTGAGAGGCGCCTCGCAGCGATGGATGGTCGGCAGTGGGTGGCGTCACTTGAGGGCGCTGGGTAGCAAGGCGGGTGCAGGGCTCAGTTGGGGGCGGGGGTGGGCCGAAGCGGTCATGTGAGGGCCCACCGCCCCGCTAGGAGGCCAACGTGAACCGTCTGTTCAGACTCGGACCCGTGCTTCGTGCCCGCAAGGCACAGGAGGACGTCGCTCGCGGCGCGGTGATCCAGTCGCGGGCTGAGATCCGGGAAGCCCAGGCGCTGGTGAAGCGACGTCAGCTGGATCTTGTCGGTAGTGAGGCGCCCAACGAGGGCTCGGCGCGGGCGATGGTTGCCGCGCTGGTGGCCCGGCAGTCGCTGGCGGCCGGACTGTTCGGGGCTCAGCGCCTCGTCACCGACGCCGAAGAGGTGGAGCGGGAGAAGATCTCCGCGCTGACGGACGCCGCCAAGCGGCGGCGTGCGGTGGAGCTGATGGCCGAGCGGCACGCCGCCACGGTCAAGGCCCACGATCTGCGTGTCGACCAGGCCAACCTCGACGAGCTGGCGATCACCTCGAAGGCTCGTAACGCCGCTGGAAATGTCGCCGACCCGAAGCGGAGCGAAGCATGACGTTGGGTGTCAGCGGGGTCATGTCCCGTATCTCGGAGTTGCAGGATCAGCTCGGTCTCAACCCGGCTCCGGCCGCGCCCGCGGGTGCCACCTCGGGCACCACGTTCGCCTCGGCTCTCGCCGACGCGACCCGGGGCGGTTCGCCGGGTTCGGGCGTCGCCGGCCCCAGTGGTGGCGACATCGTGGCCGCGGCCAAGAAGTACCTGGGTACGCCGTACGTGTTCGGCGGCACCGACCCGGCCAAGGGCCTCGACTGCTCCGCCCTGGTGCAGCGCGCCTACAAGGACCTGGGCGTGGATCTGCCGCGCATCGCGTCGGACCAGGCTCGGGCCGGGCGCCCGGTGGCGAGCATGGCCGACGCGAAGCCCGGCGACATCCTGGCGTTCAACTCGCCGGTCGACCACGTGGGCATCTACGTCGGTGACAACAAGATGATCGCGGCGCCGAAGCCGGGCGACCACGTCAAGATCCAGAGCGTGTACGAGAAGCCGGTCGCGATCCGCCGTGTGCTGGAGGACACCCCGGCCGCCGTACTGCAGGACATCTCCTCGCTGCGCCCGGCCGGCCTGCGCACGTCCGGGGGGTTGAGCGGGGTGCCGTACGCGGACCTGTTCGTCAAGGCCGGCGAGAAGTACGACGTCCCGCCGAAGCTGCTGGCCGCCGTCGCCAAGGTGGAGTCCGGCTACGACCCGAAGGCGGTCAGCCCGGCCGGCGCGCAGGGCCTGATGCAGCTGATGCCCGGTACCGCCCGCGGTCTCGGTGTCTCGAACGCCTTCGACCCGGCGCAGGCCGTGAACGGCGCGGCGAAGCTGCTCTCCCAGCACCTGAAGGAGTTCAAGTCGGTGCCGCTGGCCCTGGCCGCCTACAACGCGGGCGGTGGCGCGGTGCACAAGTACGACGGCATCCCGCCGTTCGCCGAGACCCAGGCGTACGTCCCCAAGGTGCAGAAGGCCCTGGCCGCGCTCGGCGGCTGAGGCTCACCCGAACCAGTCGACAAGTTTTGGAACAGGGAGAGCGCATGACCACGCCGAGTTCTGTGACGGGTCCCGACCGCCGGCCCGCGACCGACACCACCCGACGCCCGGCCGCGCGACGTGACGAGGGGTCACCGGACTTCGGGTCGGCTCTCTCCGCTGAGCTGGACCGGCCGGCCGGCGAGGGTGGCCGGCCGGCCTCGGCCGGTGAGGGTCGCCGGACGGCGCCGGCCCGAGCGGGTGACGAGCGCACCGCTGATCAGCCGCGTGCTGACCGGGCTACGGCTGACCGGGCTGTTCTCGGGCGGTCGGCGGCGGCGCTGGGGCGGACCGTCGGCCGGGATGCCGCGGAGCGTGCCGCGGCCGAGCAGTCCGCGGACCGTGCCGCGGCTGAGCGATCCGCGGGCCGCACCGGGGACGACCGGCCGGCCGCCGAGCGGGGCACCGGCCGCCGGGCCGAGGAGCGGGGCGCTTCGGAGCGGGGCGCGGACCAGCGGGCAGCGGCGCGGACCGCGGACCAGCGGGCCGCCGAGCGCAACGCCGGGCAGCGGACCACCGAGCGCGCGGCCACCCAGCGCGCCGACAACGCGGACCGGAACGCGGACCGGGCGACGAACGAGCGCGGCGCGGAGCAGCGCACCGCTGCGGACCGCCGCGCCGACAAGGCCGCCGCGGGCCGCGCCACCGAACGTGCGGCCGATCGTGCGGCCGGCCGAGCGGCCGACCGCCGTGAGTCGGCTCGGGCCGACGCGAAGCCGCCCACGGGAACGACGAAGGCGTCGACGAAGACCGAGGCCACCAAGGACGACCAGCGGACGGAGACGGCCGAGCCCACCGCGGCCACAGCGTCCATCACCGCCACCGCGCAGCCGGCTCAGCCGGCCCAGGACCAGGCCGTGGTCACCCCGGAGACGACCACCGCGACTCCGGCCGGCGACGAGTCCGGTGCCGTGTCCGCCCTGAGCATCACGCCGGCAACGACCCCGGCCGAGCAGCCCGCGACGGCAACACCAGCCGCACCCGGCGCCACTGCGGCCACCCCGGCAACAGCACCAACCACAGCACAGGCACCCACACCGGCTCCGCCCCCGGCGCCGGATGCACAGGCCGCCCAGCCTGGCCCGGCCACCGACGCACCGGCGCCCACCGATACCGCGCCGACCGCCGTTCTCCCCGCCGCCGACCAGGCCGTGGCGAGCCCCACCACCAGCACCGCCGAGGCGCCCGGCACCACCGGAACAGCGCCCACCCCCGCGGCACCACAGGCACCAGCACCCGGCCAGGCCGCGACGTCCACCGCCCCGCCGGCAGCCGACACCGCCACCGCACCCACCGCCACCACGACGACCCCCGCCGTGACCAGCGAGGCCGCCGTAGCCAACGCCGCCGTGACGACTCCCGGCCCGGCTCCGGCCCCGGAGACCACCGCACCGGACGCCACCCAGGCCGCCCCGGTCGAGGCGGCCGCCGGCAACAACGCACCGGACACCGGCGCGGGTGGTGAGGGCGGCGACTCGGCGGGCGGCGGTGCCGAGGCCTTCCGTATGGCCGAAGCCACCCAGGAACCCGCAACCGCCCCGACCGGCCTGCCCACCGGCCTGCCCGGCACCGCACCGGCCGAGAACGCCGCACCCGCGGCACCCACCGCACCCGCCGCGATGGGTGTGCCCGGCGTGCAGGCCACCGCGCCCACGGCTCCGATCGCGGGGCCCCAGGCACCGCAGCCGCCGGCACCGCCGATGCCCGGACCTCCGGCGGCTCAGCTGGCGACCCGGATCGTGCCGCTGCGCCTGGACGCCGACGGTGTGCACCGGCTCACCGTGCACCTGCACCCGGTCGACCTCGGCCCGGTCCAGGTGGTGGCGGAGATCCGCAACGGCGACATCAACGTCCAGCTCACCGGCGGTACCGAGGCGGGCACCGACGCGCTGCGGTCGTCGCTCGACGAGCTGCGCCGGGAGCTGGAGGACTCGGGCTTCGGCAACTGCACGCTCGACCTGCGGCAGGGCGGTGCCCAGCAGCAGGCTCGGCAGCAGTTCGCCGAGGCGGGCGGATTGGGCCGGCGTGCCGACGGGCGGCCCGGTGGGGGCGACCTCCCGGCCGAACCGGCTCCGGACGCCACGCGCCGCGCCGTACCGACCGGCCGGATCGACGTCCAGGCCTGACGCAGAGCCAAAAGATCGGCGCCGGCCCGCCTGAGCGGGCCGGCGCCGATCCGGTCATACGGGCTTGTCAGGATCCCTCGCGTCGAACGGTTCGGGCCGCATCGTGGTGGCCGAGGCGACGTCGGTGGTGGTGCGGTAACCGCCGATGATGAACCGCAGACCGGCCAGAAGGACGGCCGCGATCGGCACCGCGATGAGGAACCGGATCAGTACCTGCAGGACGTCGACCTCGTCGAGCACCAGCCGGTACCACGCCGGCGCACTCATCAGGAGCGCGAACAGCAGGACCGATGGCCTGATCATCGCCGGGCGGCGCGACTGACCCGTCGGGGTGTGGCCGCGGACGGCATCACCTCGGCCGCGATCCGGGCGCAGAGCATCGCTGCCCACGCGTGCGGTGTGGCGGGCCGGCCGTCCAGCGAGAAGATCGGCACCTCCAGCCCGAGCACCGAGGCCGGGTCGGCGGTGAGCTCGACACTGTGCACGACGAGCGCCTCCACCTCGCCGAGGTTGCGCAGATGACGGGCGGTGTCGGCGGTCTTGCGGGTGGCGTCGACGACCGCCCAGAGGGCTGTGGCGCCGAGCGCGTCGGACATGTCGTTGACCCAGAACGGGTCGGTACCGCCGACCGGTGCGTCGATCACGACGATCCACGGGTGCTCGGAGCCCTGCAGTTTCTCGGCGCGCGACTCCGCGGCGCCACGGCTGGAGATCAGCCGGGACGAGTGCAGTCCGGTGCCCGCCGTCGACGGTGCGGCCAGCAGCAGGTGGGTCTGGTCCACGTGGATCTGCTCGAGCAGCTGCTTGGCGATCGGTACGGCCGTGTGCACCTCCCCGGCCAGGACCAGGATCTCACCCGGCCCGTCCGGGATGCCCGGTGCGGCGGGGCGGGCGGCGAGGACGCTCAGTACCCCGGCGTACGTGTCACCGCCGGTGATCTTGCGAGCCATCGGTTCCGGCATGCCCACCGAGATGAGGTTGCGCTGTACCGGGTCGAGTTCGGTGCCGGCGGGTGCGGCGCGGACCGGTGTCACCGCCACGGGTGCGGGCGCCGGTGCGGCCGGTGAGATCGGGGCCGGGTCCTCGAGCCCGTACACCTCCGCGGCGGAGCGGGCCGGCGGGCTGAACGCGGTGGGCGCACGCGGCGGGGCCGGGGCCGGCTCGGACAGCCGGAGCGGAGGGGGCGGAGCGGCGTGCGCGGTCCGTGCCACCGGCGACCCGGTGGGCCGGATCGGCGTCGCCGGCACGCGCGGGTCGACCCGTTCCGGGGTGGGCCGCTGAGCCGCCCGGCCCGGGAAACTCGGCGCCGTGGGCAATGCCGCGGGCAGCGGTCGCTGTCCGGCGTTGACCGCCGAGCCACCCGCCGCCGCGGGCCGGAACGGGCGCACCGTCTGACTCTCCTCGCGGGCCTCGACGGGGCGGGCCCGTGTGGCCGCGCGGTTGTGCTGAGTGCCCTCGCCCATGTGGGTGGCGACGTCGAGGCCGGCCATCAGCTCGGCGAACGCGGCCCCGGTGTCACCCAGGCCGGCGTCGCGACTGTCCTGACGGGCTCGCCGCTCGATGCCCGGCGGTGGGCCCTCGGTACTCACCCGGTCCTGCGACTCCGCCTGTTCGAGCAGGCGCTCGAAGCTGTTGGAGCCGTTCTGGGGCACGGTCTGTTGCGCCATGTCATCACTCTCCTCGGTTGCGTCCGGTACCTCGACGGAGAGCTCGTAGTGCTGCTTCGCGAAGAAGCCCCCGATACCACCGCTTCGTACCTTGTCGGCGGAAACAATCCGCACGCTTGAGCCGTATTCGTCACGTACCTGAGCCAGAAGCGGCTCGATGGCCGGTCCCTCAAGCAGCACCCGCGTAGGCACCGTTCACCACCCCTATCGTCTCGATCTGTGCGGTGGAACCAGAGATTTCGCTGTACGACAGCACCTGCACCCGGCGGGAGCCGGCTCGCAGCAGTCGCATCAGCGGCAGCCGCAGTTGTGGGGAGCACGCCAGGACCGGGTTGAGTCCCTGCTGCTCGGCGGCCTCGGCGAGCCGGCTGGCCTCGCTGACGATCGCCTCGGCACGCATGCCGTCGATCGCCATGAAGGCGCCGGTCTCACTGGGCCGCAGCGATTCGAGCAGCCCCTGCTCGAGCATCGGGTCGAGCGTGATCACGGTGAGCCGGCCGCCGTTCGCGTACTGGGCGGCGATGGCCGGGCCGAGCGCGGCGCGTGCCGCCTCGACGAGGCTGTCGTGGTCCATCGAGAGCTTCGCACGGAGCGAGAGCGCCTCGAAGATCCGGACCAGGTCGCGGACCGGTACGCCCTCGTCCAGCAGGGCCTGCAGCACCTTCTGCACCTGGCCGAGGCTGAGCAGGGCCGGGGTGAGTTCCTCGACCACGACCGGGTGGGTGCGCTTGACCATCTCGGCCAGCGCCCGGACGTCCTCGCGGCCGAGCAGACGGCTCGCGTTGGTCCGGACGATCTCGGCCAGATGCGTGATGATCACCGACGCGCGGTCCACCACCGTCGCGCCGGAGAGCTCGGCCTGATAGTGCAGCTCGGCCGGGACCCACTTGCCCGCCAGGCCGAACACCGGTTCCACTCCGGACCGGCCGGGCAGCGCCTGTAGCCCCTCACCGATCGCCAGGACCGTGCCCGGCGGCGCTTGTCCGGTGCCGGCGTCCACACCGGAGATCCGGATCGCGTACGAGGAGAGCGGCAGATCGAGGTCGTCACGGGTGCGCACCGGCGGCATGATCACGCCGAGTTCCATGGCCATCTTGCGGCGCAGGGCGCGTACCCGGTCGAGCAGGTCACCGCTGCTGGCGTCGACCAGGTCGACCAGGTCCGGCGCCAGTGCCAGTTCGAGCGGGTCGATCCGCATCTCGCCGAGCAGCGACTCCGGCGAGTCGGGCGACGGCATGTCGACGGCTTCCGCGGCCGCCGCGGCGTCCGCGACCGCCTCCGGCACCGGCTCCTTGACCCGCTGGGCGATCAGCAGGACGGCCACGCCGACGATCAGGAAGGGCAGCTTGGGCAGGCCCGGGATGACGCAGAGGGCCAGGGCCGCGGCGCCGCCGATCCGCAGGGCGAGCTTGTTCTGGCTGAGCTGGGTGGTGACGCTCGTACCCATGTCGCCGGAGGTGGCGGAGCGGGTCACGATCAGACCGGTGGCCACCGAGAGGAGCAGGGCCGGCACCTGCGAGACCAGACCGTCGCCGATGCTCAGCAGGCTGTACAGGTTCATCGCCTCGGTCGGCGCCATACCGTGCTGGAGGATGCCGACCGCGAACCCGCCGATCAGGTTGATCAGCGTGATGATGATGGCGGCGATGGCGTCGCCCTTGACGAATTTGGACCCACCGTCCATGGCGCCGTAGAAGTCGGCCTCGGCGGCTACCTCGGCCCGGCGTGTCCTGGCCTCGGAGTCGTCGATCAGGCCCGCGTTGAGGTCGGCGTCGATCGCCATCTGCTTACCGGGCATGGCGTCCAGGGTGAACCGGGCACCGACCTCGGCGACCCGCTCCGCACCCTTGGTGACCACGATCATCTGGACGATCACCAGGATCGAGAAGATGACCAGACCGATGACCAGGCTGCCACCGACGACGAAGCTGCCGAACGCGTGGATCACCTTGCCGGCGTCACCGTCGCGGAGCACCAGGCGGGTCGCGCTGATGTTGAGCGCCAGCCGGAAGAGCGTGAGCACCAGCAGCAGTGCGGGGAAGACCGCGAAGTCCAGTGGCTTCTGGACGAACATGCTGACGAGCAGAACGAGGAGGGCCACCGTGATGTTCACGGCGATCAGCAGGTCCAGCAGGAAGGTCGGCAGGGGGACGACCATCATGATGATGATGCCGATGACCCCGACGGGTACGGCGAACTTGCTGAGATTCTGCTTCTTCACGGCACCTTCCGAGCATGGGGCGGTTCGGCGGCCAACCGGGCCGCCACTGAGGCCGCTGTGGCACCGCCACGCACCGATCTTCCCTTCTCTTGCACCCCGATGTGAGGAAATCTCCCGAATTTTCGGTTATGCCATCGCTGGTTCCTGGTTCGGGTTGCGGTGCAGACCTGCCGCCGCACCACGTGCCTTCAGGCTCATCACGAACGCCAGCACCTTCGCCACCGCGCCGAAGAACTCGGCCGGGATCTCCTGACCCACCTCGCAGCTCGCGTTGAGCGCCCGGGCCAGCGGCACGTCCTGCACCATCGGAATCCGGTTCTCGGTGGCCAGCTCGCGGATCTTGGCAGCCAGCGGGCCCTTGCCCATGGCCACCACGCGCGGCGCGCCCTTCTCGGGTTCGTACCGCAGGGCGACCGCGACGTGCACCGGGTTGACGACCACCACGTCCGCGGTCGGCACGTCCGCCATCTGCCGGCTGCGGGACATCGCCATCTGCTTGGCCCGGATCTGGGCCTTGATCAGCGGGTCGCCCTCGGTGTTCTTGTTCTCCTGCTTGACCTCTTCCTTCGACATCCGCAGCTGCTTCTTGGTGCGGCGGCGGACCACGAAGTAGTCGGCGGCGGCCATCACGATGCCCGCCGCGGCGGCCGCGCGGATCAGCTGAATCGCGGCGTCCTTGACCGTGCCGAGCAGCGCGGCGATGGGAAGCTGGCCGGCCGTCATCAGCACCGGCACGATGTCCTTCATCGTGGCGTAGAGCACGGCACCCAGCACGACCGTCTTCACCAGGGCCTTGACGCCCTCCCACAGCGCCTGCCCGCCGAACATCCGCTTGATGCCGGAGAACGGGTTCAGCCGGTTGAACTTGGGGATGAACAGCTTGGTCGCCACCCGGATGCCGCCCTGCGCCCCGGCGGCGACGATGCCGACCGCCATCATCGTGAGCGCCAGCGGCAGCACCGCCCAGGCGGCGCTCATCAGCCCCTCCTTGAGCAGGGCGATGGTCCTGTTCGGATCCGGTTCGAGGATGGTCTCCGGCACCTTCGCCATCAGCTCGCGGGCGTGGTCCATGGCGTTGGTCAGCGTGCGGGGAAGCATGATGCTGGCGGCCAGCATGCCGAACCAGGCGCCGAGGTCCTGACTGCGCCCGATCTGGCCCTCTTGCTTGGCCTTCTTGAGTTTCTGTTGGGTCGGTTCCTCGGTCTTCTCGCCGGACATGTCACCACCTCAACTCAGGCCCGTGGCCCGGGGGCCGCCGGGCGCCGGTCATCCGCCGCTGAGCCGAACCACCGCGGTGACCGCCTTGTCCACCAGCGTGTCCAGCACCCCCGGTAGCGCCGCGATGGCGATGCCGGAGAGCATGACGACCAGGAAGATCTTGACCGGGAAGCCGAGCTGGAACGCGTTGAGCGCGGGAGCCACCCGGTTCAGCAGGCCGAGCGCGACGTCAGCGAGGAAGAGCACGGCGATCAGCGGGCCGGCGATCTGCACGGCGGCCAGGAACATCTCACCGATACCGCGGACCAGCAGCCGGCTGAAGACCTCCATCGAGAAGGTGGCGTCCAGCGGCAGCGTACGGAAGCTCTGCAGGAAACCGCGGAGGATCATCTGGTGCCCGTTGCTGGCGAAGAGCAGGGTGACCGCGAGCAGGTTGTAGAACCGGCCGAAGATCGAGCTCGTGCTCGCCGACATCGGGTCGTAGGCCGACGCCAGCGTGAAGCCGCCGAAGAGGTCGAGCAGGTCACCGGCCGCCTGGAGCGCGGCGAAGAGGATCGCGGTGAGAAAGCCGAGCGAGGCGCCGATGAAGACCTGCAGTGCCGCGCTGGCGATCAGGTCACCGGTCTCCAGCGACGGCACGGTATCGCGCAGGTAGGGCGCCATCGGCAGGGTGAGGCCCACGGAGAGCAGCGCCTTCACGGTTCCCGGGATGAGCCGGGAACTGAAGGGCGGACAGATCATCATCCACGCGCCCGTCCGCACCGCACCCAGCATGATCGCCAGGAACTCCGCGGTGGGTACGTCGAAATTCATGATCTAGTACGAGCCCACCAGCGCCGTGATGATCAATGCCCATCCGTTGACCAGCACGAACAGCAACAGCTTGAACGGCAGCGCCACTGTCACCGGTGGCAACATCATCATGCCGAGCGACATCAGCGACGCGGACACCACGAGGTCGATGATGAGGAACGGGATGAAGATGACGAAGCCGATGATGAACGCGGCCCGCAGCTCGGAGAGGATGAACGCCGGGACCAGCGTGGTGAGCGGGACGGCCTCGATGTTCGCCGGCCGCTCGTCACCGGCCACTTTGATCATCAGAGCGAGCTCGTCCTGACGGGTCGCGCCGGCCATGAAATCGCGCAGCGGCTCGATGCCGTCATTGAACGCCTGCGACTGCGTCTTGTCGCCGGCCAGGTAGGGCTGCACGCCCTGGTCGTTGATGGCCGAGACGGTCGGGCCCATGATGAACAGGCTGAGGAACAGCGCGAGCCCGGCGAGCACCTGGTTGGGCGGCATGCTGGTCAGCCCGAGCGCGTTGCGGGTGATGCCCAGCACCATGAAGACCTTGGTGAAACACGTGCAGAGCAGCAGCAACGCCGGCGCCACCGAGAGCAGCGTCAGACCCAGCACGATCACCAGGGAAGAGGCCGGGCGGCTGCCGTCGGGGTTCGTACCGTTGATGTTGAGGTTGATGCTCGGCGGCGAAGGCGTCGCCGGTGCCTGCGGCACCAGCATCGGGGCTTGCGGCACCTGAGCCAGGGGGGCCCGCGCCATCGGTGCGGGCATTTCCTGGGGTACGGGTACCCGCGCGAGATCCTGCCGGACAGCAACGGTCTGTGGCGCCGGCATCGCGGCGGCAGCGGCCGGAAGTACCGCCATGGCCATTCCGGAAGCCGCCATCAGCAGCAGGATCGCGGGTCGCATCATCGCCTCGTCGTCCGGTCTCGCAGCAGGTCCAGCGCCGAGGTCCAGTTCCGCGGTGAGAACAGCGAGCTGTCGACCCGGCCACCGACACCCACCGGATGCCAGTCCGGCAGGGTCACCGCGTCGACCTGGAGATGATCGCGGTGCTCGACCGGCTCCTCCTCGAACGCGTCGAGTTCGGCCTCGCCCAGCAGGCTGACGGTCTGGTCGGTGATACCGACCACGAGCGCCCGGTCGGCCACCCGGATCACGGCCACCGACGAGCCCCGGGTCAGCTGCTGCCGGTTCAGTATCGCCAGCGGCCCGGTACCCCGCCCGCCGAGCGGCCGGCGCAGAACCCGGGCCAGCCCCCACATCAGGAACAGGACCACCAGCAGCGAGAAGGCGACCTGAACGACGAGCCCGATCAAAGTGTGCTCCTACTCGGCGCCGGGCGAGACGATCTCGGTGATCCGGATGCCGAAGTTCTCGTCGACCACCACGACCTCACCGCGAGCTATCAGCCGCCCGTTGACCAGCAGGTCGGCGGGGCTGCCCGCGGCCCGGTCCAGCTCGACGATCGCGCCCGGGGTCAGGGAGAGGAGCTCTCGTACGCTCATCCGGGTCCGCCCCAGCTCGGCGGAGACCTCCATCTCCACGTCGTGCAGCATGTCCAGGCCGCCTCGCGCACCGCCGCCGCCGGTCACCCTGGCCATCTGCGGCGCCAGGTCGGCGGCCGGTCCGTCACCGGGCCACTGGCTCAGCGCCATGGCGACCACCGCGCGTACCGCCTCGTCGTCACGCAGCGGGACGGCGACCGCACCGTCCTTCGTGGCCAGAGCGCTGAGGGCCACCTCCGGCTCCATCAGCTGGCCCGGGTCGAGCACCACCGGGCCGAAGACCCGTGCTGCCGCCTCGAGCGCCGGCCGTACCGCCGCCGTCAGGTCGAGTTCACCGAGCGGGCTCTCGCGCAGCGCGTCCGCCAGGTCCTGGCCGACCACCACGACGACCTCGCCGGAGGCCGCGCCGGTGAACCGCGCGGTGACCGCTTGTCCCTCGATCACCACCCCGGCATCGGGTGCCACCGGGTCGGCGGCGACCAGTGCCCGGCTGGTGGGCAGAACGGCCAGCGCTGCTTCGGCGGCGTTCCGGGCGAGCGCCACCTGCGGCGCGGTGATGGTGGGGGCGGTCATGAGCGGCCAGACTCCTTGGACGAGTTCTCGTGGGGCGACGGCACCACGAGACAGGCGAGGCGGGCGCCTTGGTTACCGGGAACGGCATGGCCGAAGACGATGTCGTTGACGGTCACCTCGAGCGGCCGGCTGGTCGGATGCCCCAGCGGCACGACGTCACCCGGACGTAGATCCACGATGTCATCGGTACGCATCCGAATGGGCTGGAATCGCACTGCTACGTCGATCGGAGCCGCGGAAAGTCCGGCGGTGAGGTTGCGCAGCGCCCGGTCGCGCACCTGCCGCTCGGCCTGGCTGAGCACGATCGTCTCGGTCTTGGAGAGCACCGGCAGGATCGTGTTGAACGGCAGGCAGATGGTGGCGATGCACTCCTCGGCGCCGATCTTGGTCTCCAGGGAGGCCACCACGACGGCGTCACCGGGCGCGTGCGCGCGCAGGAACTGCGCGTTGTACTCGATCTCCTTGAGCACCGGGGAGATGTCGACGAGCGTCTCGAAGCCGTAGCGCAGCTCGCCGAGCATCCGCTCGATCAGGCCGCGCAGCAGCGGCATCTCCACCTCGGTCAGCGGCCGCTCCGGCTGAGGGCCGCCGGGTCCGCCGAGCATGTGGTCGATCGCGGTCATCACCGCCGACTGGGCTATCTCTATCAGCACCGTGCCGGGCAGCGGATCCAGGACGACCACGCCGATGATCGTGGGGTTGGCCAGCGAGGCGACGTACTCGTCGTAGTTGAGCTGCTCGATGGAGATCAGCGAAACGTTGCTGACCGCCCGGAGCCGGGTGGTCAGCAGGGTGCCGCAGCTGCGCGCGTACGTCTCGAAGGCGATCTGCAGAGTCCGGACATGCTCGCGGGAGAGCTTGATCGGGCGCCGGAAGTCGTACGGCGCCGGGCCTGCGCCTTGGCCGCGACGTGACATCCTGCCGGGGGAACGCGAAGCGGTGGTCACGTCGTCCTCATCGGCTCAGTTATCAAGCCACTGAGGCGCGGGGCCGTTTTCATCTCTTTTATCCACTGATAGGCGGGTCTCCCTGAGGAGACCCGCCCGGTGTCAGTGCCTTACTGGGTGACGAAGGAGGTGTAGTAGATGTCCATGACCATCTGCTTCTCCTCCTCCTCGTACGCCTTCTCGATCTTCTCGAGCAGCTCCGCCTTGATGGCGTCGCGGCCCTTCTCGGTCGAGAGCTCCTCGACCTTGCGGCCGGTGTAGTTCTCGATCGCGAGGTTGAGCGCCTGGCTGGTGTCGACGCCCTCGTGGCCGGCGGCCTCGGTGAGCTGCAGCGCGAAACCGAACTTCAGGTAGTGCCCGTCGGCCAGGTTGACCGTCAGCGTGTTCTCGATCGCCACCACGTCGCCCTTGACCGGCTCCTCGACGGCCTCCGCCTTGTCACCGCTCATCATGAAGAACGCACCCGCTCCACCGCCGCCCAGCAGGACGACTGCGAGAGCAACGATGATCATCAGCATCTTCTTCGACTTCTTCGGCGCCTCAGCTGCCGTGTCCTTCTCGTCCGCCATCGGAACTCCCCTCAGTTCAGTCGTGCGAAGTGGTCGTGGATGTGGTGGTGGTAGCGGTGGTGCTCTCGGCCTTGGCTTCCGCCTGGGCCGCGGCCGTGGTCTGGCCGGTGTGCAGCTTGCCGTCGGTGCCGGCCGCGGAGGGCAGCAGTGCCGCCTGCTCGGCCGATAGCTGGGTCAGGACGACGACGTCCACCCGGCGGTTCTGGGTGATCGATCGCGGGTCCTTCGGGTCGATCAGCGGCTTGGTGTCGGAGAAACCGACAGCGCTGAGCCGCTTCTTCGGGATCTTGTGGTCGGTGAAGAACCGGACCGTGGTCGAGGCTCGCGCGGCTGACAGCTCCCAGCCGCTCGGGTAGTACGCGGTCCTTGACCTGAGCTGGTTGGTGTGGCCGTCGACCTCGATGTTGTTGGGCAGCTTCGCCAGGGTCGGCGCGATCGCGTTCAGGATCTTCTCGCCGCCCTTCTGCAGGTCCGCCCGGTCGCCGGCGAACACCACCTCGTTGGTGACGATGGTGACCACCAGGCCGCGCTGGTCGATGGTGAACTTCGCGCTGCTGAGCAGTTTCTGCGCCGCCAGTGCGTCGGCGATCTTCCGCTCGATGGCCTTCAGGTCCTCGGCCTCCTTGGCCGCCTTCTCCGCGTTGGCCGAAGCCTCCTTGCGGTCCTCGGCCTCCACGGCCCGCTCGACCGCTTCCTTCTGCTTCTGGTTCAGGCCCTCGGTGCCGGAGCTGCCGTCGCCGGGGTTGGAGCCCGGGTCGATCTGCACCACCTGTGCGTTGTTGGCCGAACCGTCCAGCGGGGCGGACTGCCCCTGGAAGGCCGCGCTCTGTGCACCGAACCCGGCCGAGAGGCCGGCCGCCAGCTGGGCGAACTTCTTGTTGTTGACATCGCTCATCGAGAAGAGCACCACGAACAGAACGAACAGCAGGGTCATCATGTCCGCGTACGACACGAGCCAGCGCTCGTGGTTGGCGTGTTCCTCGTGTTCCTCGTGCTTCTGCTTACGCTTGCCCCCGCCAGAGCTCATCTAGATCAGGCCGCCTTCTTGTTGGACGCTGACATCTCGGCCTTCTTCATCTCGTCCGGGGGAAGCAGGCTGCGGAGCTTCTGTGCGACCAGGCGCGGGTTCGAGCCGGCCTGGATGGCCAGGACACCGTCGATGACCAGCTCCATCTCCTCGGCCTCGATGGCGCTCAGCCGGGCCAGGCGGGCACCCATCGGCAGGAGGATCATGTTGGCGCTGAGCACGCCCCAGAGGGTGGCGCAGAAGGCCGCGGCGATCGAGTGGCCGAGCGTCTCGGGCTTGTCCAGGTTCTCCATCACGAGCACCAGGCCCATGACCGTGCCGATGATGCCGATCGTCGGGGCGTAGCCACCCCAGGACTCGAAGAACTTCACGCCGGCCTTGTCGGCCTTCTTCTTGGCGGCGACCTCGGCGTGCAGGATGTCGTGCAGCTCGTCCGGGTCGGTGCCGTCGATGGCCAGCTGCAGGCCCCGCTTGAGGAACGGGTGCTCGACCGTCTTGACCGCGTCCTCGAGAGCCAGCAGGCCCTCGCGGCGGGCGCGCTCAGCCAGCTTCACGACGCTGTCGAGCAGCTCGGCCGCCGGGGTGACCTTGTTGGTGAAGCCCTTCTTGAGCTGCGTTCCGAAGGCCTTGGTGTCCTTCATGACGCCACCCGCCATGGCGGCGCAGAAGCCACCACCGAAGACCAGCAACATCGACGGCCACAGCATGATGGAGGTGGGCGAACCGCCCTCCACGAGCTGGACGGTGAAGACAACCGCCAGGCCGGCGACTACACCGATAATGGTTGCGAGGTCCATCAGCGTTCCTTCCGGTGCAGCGGGAGCACCTTGGCGTCGAGGTCGTCATCGGAAGAGGGCGAAGAGTGGGCCACGGGATCGGGCTCCATGCGACTCGCCTGGGCGATAAGCGAGGCGCGATAGTGGCGCACCGAGTCGATGAATTCGGGCACGGATTCAGAAATGATGTATTTGGTGCCGTCCACCAGGGTGACGACCGTGTCGGGCGTGCAGTCGACACGCTCTACGAGATCCGGGTTCAGTGCGAACACGGCACCGTTGATGCGGGTTACGAGAATCACGACTTCCGTCCTTGGTGCGTCTCTTGGCTGGTAGAAGGCCCTCCGTGGCCCTTCACCTAGTACTTCGGCCCAACCTCGGTTGCCGATGAGATCCAGGTGGTGGCCGTTCGGGTGCGACCTGTTCGCCTGCGCCGGACGAGCGAAACGGCCGGGACGAGCACGAATGCCCGTCCCGGCCGCAGCCGGCAGATTGGTGCTACTAGCGCTTCATGCTGACGAGCTCTTGGAGGATCTCGTCGGAAGTCGTGATGATGCGAGAGTTCGCCTGGAAGCCGCGCTGGGCGATGACCAGGTTGGTGAACTCCTGCGCCAGGTCGACGTTCGACATCTCCAGGGCGCCGGAGATGACCTGACCCATGCCGGCACTGCCCGGCTGGCCGACTTGGGCATAGCCGGAGTTGACCGTGGTCCGATACTGCGAGTTTCCGACCTTCTCCAGACCGTTCACGTTCTTGAAGGTGGCCATCGCGACCTGGCCGAGCGTCTGCTTCAAGCCGTTGCTGTAGACACCGATGATTTCCCCGGTGTCCGAGACGGTGTAGGAGAGTGAGGTAAGCGCACCTGCCGTCTGGCCATCCGTGTCGAACACACGGGCGTCGGACTGACCGGCGTAACACGTGATGTCCGTGACGTCGATCGTGTACGGCCCATGCTCTACGCCGGTGGCCGGATCCGTGTATGCGGCAATCGCGAGTTCCTTGTCGTCAGGCTTGCCCGACACAGTGTTGAAGGTCAGCAGTGCCGGGGTACCCGGGTTGCCGGCATGCGGGTCGACCTTCGTGTTGTAGGGCATGAAGACCTCATAACCGGTGACAAGCTTGGTCACCGGATCAACGACCTGCCTGAAGCAGGCCATCTCGGTGCTCGGAGCGCCGAGCTTGTCGAACACCTTGACCGGAATCGTCAGCTCGTTGTCGTACTTCTTGTCGGGATCCGAGGCCACGTCGATCGGGTCACTGGTCATGTTCCCCTTCAGCGTGATCTTCGTCGTCGCCTCAGGTGGAATGGTGCTGCCGAGCGGCATCGTGATGTCCTCGGGCTTGGCCGCCGCGTTGACCTTGCCGTCCTCCGCGGTCCAGCCCTGCACCGGTTCACCGGTGGAGGTGGTCAGGGTGCCGTTCGCGTCGAAGAAGAACGAACCTGCCCGCGTATAGAGCTGCTCACCGCCACTACGGGTGATGAAGAAGCCGTCGCCTTGGATCATCATGTCCCCGGACTTGCCGGTGGTCTGCGCCGAACCCTGACTGAAGTTCGCCGTGATTCCGGCGACGCGCACACCGAGGCCGACCTGCGCCGGGTTGGTGCCACCCTGGCCGTTCTGCGGGGAACCCGCGGCGCCCATCACCTGGCTCAGCGTGTCGTTGAACTGGACCTGGGACGACTTGTAACCGGTGGTGTTGACGTTCGCGATGTTGTTACCCGTGACGTCGATCATCCGCTGGTGTGCGTTGAGGCCACTGATGCCGGAGTAGAGAGAACGCAGCATGTAAGGACGTCCTTAGCGTAGGAGACTGGGGATGGGCAATGGGTCAGGCGGTCTGCCGAATCTCGGTGACCTTGGACAGCTGCACATCCGTGTTCCCGACCTTGAGCGTCGGTTCGCTGTCTCCGTTGAGCTTTGCCGCAGAGATCACGCCGGTCTGCATCGCACCGGTGTCGTCCATGTACGTGACCGTCTTGCCGACCAGCGAACTGGCGCCGATCATGCGCTGCGACTGCAACATGGCAATCATGTCTTCGAGCTTCTCGACCTGCGTGAACTGGGCGGTCTGCGCCAGGAACGCCGTCGAGTCGGCCGGCTTGGTGGGGTCCTGATACTTGAGCTGGGCGACGAGGAGCTTCATGAACGTGTCCTTGTCGCCGAGCGACTTGCTCTTGGTTTCCGCGGATTTCGCTGCGGCCAGCGCTTTCGCGGCTTCAGCGCCACCGGTGGGTCCGGAAATCGGCGAGGTCATTGACGTCTCCTGTCCCGTAGCAAGCTCAACCTAAGCTTCGGCCCGGCCCCCCGATTGCTTAGGCACAAATTTGCGGGCCCGCCGGATCGGCGGGCCCGCAACGGGAGTTCTTCAATTTTCTTACGCCTCGGGTCAGGGTGCGAGCGACAGGCTGAGCTTGCCCTTCCCGTATCGGCTGACCTCGACCATCAGGTCGAGACGCCGGCCGAGGGCGAGAAGGACGGCACGCGCGTCGTTGGGCAACTCGGTGCCCGGGTAGATCACCTGGTAGAGCTTGACGTGCGGCGCACCCTCCTTGTTGAGCAGGCTGGTGAAGATGTTGCACAGTTCGCCGACGTTCTCCGCCAGGTTCGGGAAGAGCTGCTTCTCGTCGATGCTGTCCTCGGCGGCGCCGGCCGGCAGGAGACCGAGCGCGGCGCCGGCGTTGGCCGCCAGGCTCAGCTCGATGCCCATGACTGCGTAGATCTTCTGGCCGGCGTCGGTGAAGATGGCAACGGTCGAGGTCGGCACCGCCGGTGCGGCGATCGGGTCGCCGGGGCTGACGATCACCTCACGACCGAGTAGGTCCTCGAACAGGTTTCGTACGGCTAGTGAGCCGGGAAGAACCGAGACGTCTGACATGTCCTAATCATCCCAAGATAGGAGCGAAAACCTCATCGAATCGCTCAGCTGTGAAGGGTTTGACGATGAAGAACGCCGCGCCGGCGCCTTCGGCGGCTGTTTTCATCTCCGGAGTGCACTCCGAGGTGACGAAACCGAACTTGACGTTGTTGCCGGCCGCCCGCAGCTGACGGAGCACCTCGATGCCGGTCAGATGGGGCATGTTCCAGTCCGAGATGACCAGGTCGGGCTTGTCCCCGGTGGCCTTGTCGAGCGCCTCCTGGCCGTCCGCGGCCTCCACCAGTTCGTGGTCACCGAACCCGGCCTGCCGCAGGGTCCGGACGACGATCTGCCGCATCACCCGGCTGTCGTCGGCGATGAGGATCTTCATGCACCCTCCTCCTTGTTGTCGCTGCTGCTCTGCCACATCGAAATCGACACCGGTTCGCCTTCCCACATCCCGTACACACCCGTGACCCGCTGGGTGTTCGGGAATCGCGCCGAGGACTCCGGCACGAGTACCACCTGCGGGAGCGACAGTTGCGCCCCCGGCGGCAGCATCGCCTTGACGTTGCCGCCGACGATGTTGGCCAACTCACCGAGCGTGTCGGAGATGTCCTCGTCGCTCACCTCCTCGAGCTCCATGGCCAAAAAGGCGGCCGCGGCTCGCTGGGCGGCGGTACGGGAGGAGGCGTAAACGATGTGCCCGTTCCAGGACCCGGTGATGGAGACGGAGGAATGCACCTCCGACGGCTGGTTCTCGTCGTACGTCGGGATCAGCGGGTTGACACCCTCAGGGTCCAGGTATGCCTCCCAGACCTGTTCCACCATCTCGGCGAGGTCGTTCTCGTCGACCTCGACTTCGACACTCATGAGTTCACTCCGGTCGGGACGAGGCCCAGAAGGGCCAGCTTTTCGATCATGGCGCCTTCGGTGAAGGGCTTGATCACATATTCGTGAGCGCCCGCGGCGAGCGCACGGACGATCTGGTTCTGTTCGCTCTCGGTGGTGACCATGACCAGCGTCATCTCACGCAGCCGCGGATCGGCCCGGACCTTGGTGACGAACTCGAGCCCGTTCATGTTCGGCATGTTCCAGTCGATGAGGGCCAGCTCGGGCACCTCGGTCATGTCCGCGAGGAGATCCATCGCCTCCTTGCCGTCCCCCGCCTCCACCGCCTCGAAGTTGAGCTTCGTGACGATGCGCTTGAGGATCATGCGCATCGCGCGCGAGTCGTCGATCACCATGGCTCGCATCGGCGTCATCCCCTTCTCGCGGCACCGGCGGGCACCGCATTACGAGTCCGGTAGGCAGAGGTGCGCCCGGCGGCGACCCGTTCGTAGTTGTCGTCGATCCCGATCGTGGTCTCGGCCGCACCCAGGAAGAGCCAGCCGTCCGGGCGCAGGATCTTGGCCGCGTTCTGCAGCACCTGACGCTTGGTGGCGACGTCGAAGTAGATGAGCACGTTGCGCAGGAAGATGACGTCGAACGGCTGCATCGGCGGGAACGGTGCGGTCAGGCTCATGTGCTTGAACGTCACGTTCTTGCGCAGCGCCGGGATGACCCGCCAGTGCGCGCCGGCGCGCTCGAAGTACTGCACGAGCTGGGTGGCGGGCAGGCCTCGGTTGACCTCGACCTGGCTGTACTCACCCTTCTGCGCACGTTCCACCATCGTCGTGGAGATGTCCGTGCCGACGATCTCGTACGACCATCCGGCCGGAAGCGTCTCCTGCAGTGTGATGGCCAGGCTGTACGCCTCCTGCCCGCTGGAGCTCGCCGCGGACCAGAACCGGAGCTTGCGTACGGCCGACCGCGACTTGATCAGCTCGGGCAGCACCACGTCGGTGAGCGCGGTGAACGGCTCGCGGTCCCGGAACCAGGACGTCTCGTTGGTGGTCAGCGCGTCGATGATCTTCCGCTGGAACTGCGGGTTGGGACGCTTCTGCAGATCGGTGATGAACTCGTTGACGTTGGCCGCCCCGACCGCGCGGGCGACCGGGATCAACCGGGCCTCGACCAGGTACTCCTTGCCCGGCGCCAGCACGATGGACGCCTCCCGGCGCACCATGGTGGAGACGAAGGTGAACTCCGATTGAGAGAGGGTCATCGGGCCACCGCCGGCGACCGGTTCACCCGTACGCGGTTGAGCAGAGCTCCCGCGATGCGGTCCAGTGGGAGCACCTCGTCGGCGAGCCCCGCGGCGACCACGGCACCGGGCATGCCCCAGACCACGGAACTCGCCTCGTCCTGTGCCAGCACCTCGGCGCCCGAGTCTCGTAGCACCTTCGCACCACCCCGTCCGTCTTGTCCCATTCCAGTGAGAACAGCCGCGAAGGCTGATCCGCCGTACAGTGCCGCCACCGAACGGAACATCACGTCCACGGCGGGTCGGCACGAGTTCTCCTGCGGTGCGCTGCTGAGCTGGGTCAGCGTCGCCGTTCCCCTCCGGTGGAAGACCAGATGGCGGTCACCCGGGGCGATGTAGACCGTGCCGGCGATGAGCTCCATGCCCTCGCCGGCTTCGACCACCCGCAGCGGCGTGCTGCGGTCCAGCCGCTCGGCGAACATCTTGGTGAAGACCGGCGGCATGTGCTGCGTGATCACGATCGGGACCGCCAGATCCGACGGCAGCCCGAGCAGGACCTTGGTCAGCGCGTCCGGCCCTCCGGTGGAGGACCCGATGGCGAGGATGTCGATCCGGCCCTGCACACCCCCCTTACGCGCGGCGGGGCGTACCGGAGACGGACCCGGCGCCGGTGGACGGCCGGGAGCCGAGGGTGGGGCGCCGGGCCGCGTCGGTGCGGCGCCGGGCCGCACGCCGGCAGGTGGCGCCGGGCGGGTGGGTGCGGACGGGGCCGGCGGGCGCCGCCGCCCGCCCAGTGCCTGGATCCTCGGTACGAGCTGTTCGCGCACCGCCTCGATCGACTGCTGCACCGAGCCCACGTTGCTGGGCTTGGTCACGTAGTCCGTGGCACCCGCGGCCAGCGCCTCCAGGGTGGCGGTGGCACCCGCCGCGGAGAGCGTGCTGAACATGATCACTGGCAGGGCCGCGTGCCGCTTGCGCAGCTCGCGTACCGCCTCGATGCCGTCCATCTGTGGCATCTCGATATCCATGGTGACCACATCGGGTTTGAGCTGATCGATCTTCGCTTGGGCGAGCAGACCGTTCGCGGCGGTACCGACGACCTGGATGCCCGGCGCCTCCCCGAGGGCGTCGACGATCAGCCGACGGACCACCACGGAATCGTCGACGACGAGAACCGAGATCATTCGACCACTCCCTTCAACCGAGCCAGGCCGGGCCGAGCGCCGCGACGACCGGCGCGAGCAGCCGGTGAGCCGTGGCGGTGTCCAGCAGGTCGCGTACCACCAGCGCCTGAACGGCGCCGCTGAGCATGTTCCAGACACCGCCGGCCCGGTCGGCCAGCGGAATTCCGGCCGAGTCCACCGCCTGCACCAGCAGCATCTGTGCGGCTGCCGCGGTACGGACCCGGTCGGAGAGATAGGCCGCCCAGGACGCCGAGTGGACGGCCGGTGACCAGCCCGCGGTGTTGCGGCGGGCGTCGTCGGCGGAGGAGGTCACCCGCTGGCGGTCCTCCGGCCGCAGCGTGCGCAGCCGGTCGAGCAGGGCGGACACCGTGTAGTGGTGCGGGCCAAGGTCGATCGGTGCGCCGGACGGCAGCTTGCGTATCGCCGAGACCCATCCGGCGCCGAGGCGGCGGCGGGTCTCCTCGTCCAGGACCTCGCGCAGGTAGCTGGCGACCGCGGCGTCACAGAGCAGCGCCGTGGCCGAGGCCGCGTCCTCGCTCTGCTTGGCGGCGCGCCCGGTGCCTTCCCAGGTCCAGGACATGACGTCGTAGCGGATGCAGGTGAGCAGGGAGTCGACAGTGCCGATCGGGGCCCGCTCGACCAGGGCGAGGTTCCCGGCCGGGTCGTCCTTCGACATCGCCTTGAGCGACGGCATCCGGCGGGCGGCACTCTCCACCTCGACCCAGAGCAGCGCCCGGGCACCCTCGTCCGGGAGCCGCTCGGCGAGCAGCGGCAGGTCGTCCTTGTTCAGTCGCAGGGCGCGCAGCAGCACCTCGGCGGCGGCCGGCCCGCCCTCCAGGCGGGTCAGGTCGAAGCCCAGCACGGGGGCGCTGACCAGGCTGTACATCAGTTGGTGGCGCGGTACGTGTCGACGGCCTGGTTGACGTCGAGAGCCAGCATCAACCGTCCGTCGAGCTTGAACGTGCCGACCACGAGTTCTCTGGTCGGCCCGCTCAGCGTGTCCGGCGGCGGCTCGAACGTCTCGTCGTCGAGGTCCACGACCTCGCCGATCTTGTCAACCAGCAGGCTCACCGGTTCACCGTCCCCGCGCAGGATGACGTTCATGACCGGCCCCTGCAGCGCCTGCCGGGCCAGCCCGAGTTGGACCCGCAGGTCGACCGCGGCGATCACCTGGCCGCGCAGGTTGAACAGGCCACCCACGGCCGGTGGCGCGAGCGGCACCGGCGTGTACTCGTTGTACGAGAGCACCTCCTGAACGGTGTGCACCTCGACTCCGAAGAGCTGCCCGTCCACCTCGAAGGTGGCGAACTGTCGGCTCGCCATGTCAGGCCTCCACCAGCATGTCGTCGGCCGCGTCGCTGTAGAAGTTCGGGTCGGCGGCGAGGATCGCCCGGCGTACGTCGAGCAACTCGGTCACCCGTTGCTGGATCACCGCCGTGCCGACCAGGCCGTCCTCCTCCGCGTCGCGCCGTGCGGTCGTGGAGTTCTCGGCGATGTCGACGATCCGGTCCACCACCAGCGCGACACTGCGTCCGCCCTCGCTGTAGACCACCACCGAGACCGTGTCGCCCTCGAGCTCCTCGCCGTACGCACCGAGCAGGTGTGAGAGCCGGACCAGCGGCAGGATCTCACCGCGGTACTGCACCACCTCGCGGGAGCCGGCGTGCTCGATCCGGTCCCGGGGGAACTCCTCGAGCCGGGTGACAGTGTCCAGCGGGATCGCCACCCGGCGCTCACCGACCGCGGTGACCAGCAGGCGCTGGATCCCTCCGCCGCCGGAGGCCTTCGAGTTGGCGACGACGTTCTCGCGCTCCGAGTCGACGGCCAGGTGCGACCGCCTCGCCAGGGACGACACGTCCAGGATCAGGCCGACCTTGCCGTCGCCGAGGATGGTGGCGCCGGCGTACAGGCCGATGTCCTTGAACCTGGTGTTCAGGGCCTTGACCACGACCTCTTCGGTGTTCAGCACCCGGTCCACGACCATGCCGAACCGGCGGCCGTCGGCCTGCAGCACCATGATGTAGACACCCTGGTCGCCGCCGACCTCCAGGCCGAGAGCCCGGTCCAGGCGGACCAGCGGGAGCAGCTTGCCGCGCAGGCGGTAGACCGGGGCGCCGGAGGCGTACTCGATCTTGGTGTTGGAACCGTCGATGAAGACCAGCTCGAGGACCGCGACCTGGGGAACCACGTAGCGCTGGTCGCCGCAGTCGACGGTGAGTGCCTGGATGATCGCGAGAGTCAGCGGGATCGTGAGGCGCCAGACCGTACCCTCGCCGGGTGTCGAGTCGACGCTGACCGCGCCACCGATGTTCTCGATGTTGGTCTTGACCACGTCCATGCCGACGCCGCGGCCGGAGACGTTCGTGACCTTCGCCGCGGTGGAGAACCCGGGCTGGAAGACCATCGCCATGATGTCGCGCTTGTCCATGTTCGGGATCTGCTCGGCGCGCAGCAGCCCCTTCTCGACCGCCTTCTGCGCGATCCGCTCGACATTCAGGCCGGCGCCGTCGTCGGCGACCTCGACCGCGACGTGACCACCCTCGTGGTACGCACGCAGCGTCAGCGTGCCCTCCGGCCCCTTGCCCGCCGCGACCCGGCGGTCCGGGTCCTCGATGCCGTGGTCGACCGCGTTGCGCACCAGGTGGGTCAGCGGGTCCTTGACCGCCTCCAGCAGGCTGCGGTCGAGCTCGGTCTCCTTGCCCTGCATGACCAGAGCGACCTGCTTGCCCATGGAGTTGCTCAGGTCCCGGACGACTCGGGGCAGCTTCGACCAGATGTGCTCGATCGGCTGCATCCGGGTCTTCATGATGCCCTCTTGCAGCTCACTGGTGATCATGCCGAGCCGCTGGGCGCTGCGGACCAGACCGGAGTCACCGATCTCCATCACGCCGCGGACCAGCTGGTTACGGGCGAGCACCAGCTCGCCGACCATGTTCAGCAGGGTGTCCAGCAGGTCGACGTCGACACGGATCGCGCTGTCCGCGATGCTCCGCTTCGGCGCCTGCGACTGCAGTGCCTCGCTGACCGCGGCCGGCTGCGCCTTGCCCTCGTCCAGCAGGATGGTGCCGAGCTTGCGATCGTCACCCTCGAGCTGCTGCTGGAGAGCCGAGCTCACGTCGCTGGGCTGGGCCGCACCGGCGTCCACCAGGATCTGTCCCAGCGGCTGGCGCTGCTCGGCGATCGGGTCCGGCGCCTGCCGGGCCGGCGTCTCCTCCAGGGGCACCGGGGCTTCCGCCTCGGCGGCGGCCGCCGGTGCGGCGTCCGCTGCCGGTGCCGGAGCCGCTGCCGGAGCGGCCGCCGGAGCGGCCGCCGGAGCGTTCATCTGCGCATTGATCTTGACGATCATGCTGTCGATGTCGACTTCGCCCTCGGTGCTGTTCTCCTCGATCGAGGCGAGCAGCGAACGGACGCCGTCGATGCAGACGAGCAGGACGGTGATGGTCTCCGGGGTGACCGGCTGAACGCCGTCACGCAGCCGGGACAGCAGCGACTCACCCGCGTGGGCGAGCTTCTCCAGGCGACTGAACGCCAGGAAACCGCTGGTGCCCTTGATGGTGTGGATCGCCCGGAAGATACGGGAGATCAGGTCACGCGAGTCCGGTTCCTGCTCGAGCATCACGAGATCCCGGTCGATCTGGTCCAGGTTCTCGTGGCTCTCCATCAGGAATTCGCCGACGATCTCGCCAAGGTCTTCCACGACTTACTACCTCCTGCTCGGCTTCACAGCCCTCATCGACGATTGCGGGCGTCAACTGAGAAAGACTCGACCGGTACGGCGGATTCAGGCTTCTCCGCCCGGCCGGCGGTAGCGGTATCCGAATCCACGTACGGACTCGATCGGTGATTCATCAGGGTCTGTCCATCCGAGCTTGCGGCGCAGCCGCAGCACTGCGAACTTGACCCGTTCCTGGCCGATGCCGGTCGGGTCGTCCCAGGCCTGGGTCAGCAGCTGGTTCGGACTGAGTACCGCGCCGGCATGCCGCACCAGCGCGTTGAGAAGGCGGAACTCGGTGGGAGTCAGCCGCTTCTCCTCGCCCTTCACGTAGACCCGGCGCTTGGTCGGGTCGAGATGGACGAGGCCGTCGTCGTAGATCTGGCTCGCCCAGCTGTTCTGCCCGCTGGAGGACCGCCGCAGCAGCGCCTCCACCCGGGCCAGCAACTCGTTGTTGGCGAACGGCTTGGTGAGGTAGTCGTCGGCACCGCCGCGCAGGCCACGCACCTTCTCGGCCTCCTGGCCGTGCGCGGTGAGCACCAGCACCGGTACGTCGGAGACGTCACGTAACCGCTCCAGCACCTGCCAGCCGTCCATCTCCGGCAGGCCGACGTCGAGCACCACCAGGTCGGGGTGTTCGGCGTACGCCTCCTTCAGCCCGGAGCGGCCGTCGGCGGCATGCGCCACCTCGTAACCGGCCCGGCTGAACAGCAACCGGAGAGCAAGTGCGATGTCCGGGTCGTCCTCGACCACGAGAAGGCGACTCATCGTTTGTTCACCCTGCCCCTAACCGCACTCGCGCCCTGTTCGGGCACGGCCGAATACCGGTCACACGACGGTGTTCCGGAAGTCAGCGTCCTGCCTGGTACCGCTCGCGCGACCGCGGGCGGAGGAATATCCGAAGGCGCAAAAACACCATAGCGTGATGTCACCGCCTATTTACGGACAGTCACAGTTTAGCGTCCGGGCCGCTCACAAGAGCCGGTCAACGAGGATCTGCCCAAGCCGGTGGTCGAACGGCGCCCGAAAGGCCTGACCGAATCAGCCCCTCAGACTGACATTTCCGCCAAGCCTTTTCGCCCTTTCCGCGAAAGATGTGACACGCCGCGTACAACGGGGTGCGATAGCCGTGATGGACGATCCGCGTCCGTTCTCCGATCCGGGAGGCCCCGTGTTCGACCTGGTGGTACGACGTGTCGCCATGCTCGCCGCCACGCCAACTCTGCTCGTCCTGTCCGCCCCGGCGGTCGCCTCCGGGCCGGTGGTCCCGCCCCGGCCGATGCGCGTACCACCGCCGGCGGTTCTGCCCGCGCCCGCCGCACAGGCACCGGCCACGGCCCCGGTCGCCCGAGTGACACCGACACCCACCGCACCGGTCCCACCCGCCGTCGCGGCCGCCCGGCTGCGCGCGCGCACGATCATTTCGCAGGTCGTCCAGCTGACCAACGAGCGGCGCGAGGCGGCCGGCTGCCCGGAGCTGTCGGTGGAACCCGACCTGATCACCGCATCGCTGCGGCAGAGCTGGTACATGGCCCGGACGCGGCTGTTCAGCCACGTGTGGCGGGACGGCTCGACGTTCGTGACCCGGACCCGTGCGGCCGGATACCGTCAGCCGGCCGGCGAGAACATCGCGTGGGGATATCGCAGCGCGAACGAAGTGGTGGACGCGTGGATGGAGAGCCCGGGACACCGGGCCAACATCCTCAACTGCGGTGCGAAGTCGATCGGGGCCGGTGTCGCGTACGCGGCGGACGGCACTCCGTATTACACCCAGGTGTTCGGCTGGCGTTAAAGACTGCAGTTGATGAGGACCGGTTCCGGGTGGAGTTCGACGCCGAACCGGTCGCGGACGCCGTCGCGGATGGTGCGGGCCAGGTCGAGCAGCGCCTCGGTCGTGCCCGCACCCCGGTTGGTCAGCGCCAGGGTGTGCTTGGTGGAGATCGCGACGCCGGCGCCGGCGAAGCCCTTCGGGAAGCCGGCGTGCTCGATCAGCCAGGCGGCCGGGATCTTCACCGTGCCGTCGGCGCCCGGCCAGTGCGGCATCTCGCCGAGGGTCGCGAAGAACTCGGCGGGGACCACCGGGTTGGTGAAGAACGACCCGACCGACCAGGTGTCCCGGTCCTCCGGGTCGAGCACCATGCCCTTGCCCGCTCGCAGTTTGAGCACGGTGTCCCGGGCCTGCCGCAGGGGCACCCGGTCACCGGCGGAGCCGCCGAGGTCGCGGGCCAGTTCCGCGTACCTGATGGGTGCGGAGTCGCCGGAGCGGGCGAGCCGGAAGTCGACGGAGAGAACCAGGTGGCGGTCGCTGTGCTTGAACACGCTGGAGCGGTATCCGAAGCCGCACTCCGCCGGGGACATCGTCCGGATCTGGTCGGCCTCACGGTCGTACGCCCGCACTGTCTCGATGGTGTGCGCGACCTCCTGGCCGTACGCACCGACGTTCTGGATCGGGGTGGCACCGGCCGAGCCGGGAATGCCGGACAGGCACTCGACACCGGACCAGCCGTTCGTCACGGCGTACTCGACGAAGGTGTCCCAGGGCTCGCCCGCCTCGACCCGGACCAGGACGCTCGCGGCGTCCTCCGCCACGACCTCGATCCCGCTGGTGCGCAGCACCAGGACCTCGCCGGGAAAGCCGGCGTCGCCCACCACGACGTTGCTGCCGCCGGCCAGGACCAGCACAGGACGACCGCTCAAGGTGGAATTACGTATGGTAGCGACCGCTTCGTCCGCATGTACCGCCGTGGTCACCGTGCCTGCCGGGCCGCCAAGGCGTAGCGTCGTGTAGGCCGCCAGGGAGCGATCCGGAGCCGGGGATGTGTCAGTCAGTTGATCGGCGAATGCGTCGGGCACGACGTTCACCCTAAGCTCAGATAGGGAAGGACCTCACCGGCGGTCCGGCCGATGCGGGAGACGACTGCGATGAACAGGTTGCACGCGACGAAGGACTTCTGGCTTGCGGCGCTACGCGCCGACGGGCCGGCACTGTGGGACGCGGTCGCTGAGACCGGCCCCGACGTGCCGGTTCCCGCGTGCCCGGACTGGACCGTCGCCGGCCTGGCGCACCACGTGACAGGCCTGCTGCACTGGGTCCGCGCCACGGTCGCCCGCGGCGTCACCGACCGGCCACCGGTCCGCGAGGAGATTCCGGCCGCCGAGCAACCCGAGTGGCCCGAGGCGCTGGACAACCTGCGCCGGGAGCTCACCGGCACGATCGAGACCCTCGAGGCGCTCGACCCGGACTTCCCGGCGTGGAACTGGGCGCCGCAGCCGAAGCGGGCCGGTTTCTGGCACCGCCGGATGGCTCACGAGATCTCGGTGCACCGCTGGGACGCCGAGTCCGCCGCCGGCCGGGCCACCCCGATCGAGACCAAGCTCGCCGCCGACGGCGTGAGCGAGGTGCTGGACACCTGGCTGCCGGCCGGCCGGCGCTCCGGCCCGACCGATCTGCACGGCGTGGTCCACCTGGTCGGCACGGACGCCGCCCACGAGTGGTTCGTCCGGTTGCGGGGCACCGGGATCGCCCTGCTGGACACCGGCACGATCCTCGACAGCGACGATCATCACGCCCGCGCCAAGGCCACCGGCACCGCCAGCGACCTCCAACTGGCCCTGATGGGCCGCAAACGCCCCGATCAACTCGCGCTCACAGGGGACCCCCGCCTCGTTCAAGCTCTGCGAACTGGCTGATCATTACGGTTGACGACGTTGTCTCGTCACCATGAGCCCGTAAGATGAACCGGTTAAGTTTCTGATCAAACGCAGGAAGCGGTGAAGAATGACGGCAACCGTCACGTCCACGTCGGCGCAGCCGGCCCCCACGGGCATAACCTTCCCCGAAGGATTCGTCTGGGGCGCCGCCACGGCCTCGTACCAGATCGAGGGCGCGGCGCGGGAGGACGGTCGCGGCCCGTCCATCTGGGACACCTTCAGCCGCACGCCGGGCAAGGTCTACGCCGGCCACACCGGCGACGTCGCGTGCGACCACTACCACCGGTACGCCGACGACGTCGCGATCATGGCCGACCTGGGCCTGGCCTCGTACCGGTTCTCGGTCGCCTGGCCGCGGATCCAGCCCGACGGCACCGGGCCGGTCAACATCCGCGGCCTCGACTTCTACGACCGCCTCACCGACGAGCTGCTCGGCAAGGGCATCGACCCGGTGGTCACCCTGTACCACTGGGACCTGCCGCAGACCCTGGAGGACCGGGGCGGCTGGGCCAACCGGGAGACCGCCGAGGCGTTCGCCGAGTACGCCCAGATCGTCCACGCCCGCCTCGGCGACCGGGTCGGCACCTGGACCACCCTGAACGAGCCGTGGTGCTCCGCCTATCTGGGGTACGCCTCCGGCATCCACGCGCCCGGCGTCCGCAACCCCGCCTCCGCCCTGGCGGCGGTGCACCACCTGCTGCTCGGCCACGGCCTGGCCACCCGAGCGCTGCGCTCCGCCGGCGCCAGCAACATCAGCATCACGCTGAACCCGTGCGAGGTCGCCCCGCTCGACCCGGAGAGTCCCGCCGACCGTGACGCCGCCCGGCTGATCGACGGCCTCGCCAACCGGATCTTCCTGGACCCGCTGCTGCGCGGCCACTACCCGGCCGACGTGCTCGCGCACATCTCCCGGCTGACCGACTTGGCATATCTGCGCGACGGCGACGAGGCGATCATCAACGCCCCGATCGACGTGCTCGGCGTCAACTTCTACAACCCGTCGTACGTGTCGGCGAAACCCGGCCACCCCGGTGCGCTCGACTACCCCGGCAGCGACGGCATCGCGTTCCGGCCCCCGGTCGGCCCGGTGACCGACATGAACTGGCCGATCGAGCCGGCCGCGCTGACCAGGCTGCTCACCCGCCTGCACCGGGACTACCCGGGCACGCCGCTGCTGATCACCGAGAACGGCGCGGCGTACCCGGACGGCCCCAACGCGGGTGGTGAGGTGCACGACCTGCGGCGCATCGAATACATCGACGGGCACCTGCGCGCCTGCCACGACGCCCTGGCTGCCGGAGTCGACCTCCGGGGATACTTCGCGTGGTCCCTGATGGACAACTTCGAATGGGCCGAGGGCTACCGGAAGCGCTTCGGTATCGTGCACGTCGACTACACGACGCAGCAGCGTGTGCTCAAGGACAGCGCGAAGTGGTACCGAGAGGTGATCCGGCGTAACGGCCTGGAGTGAGACTGATTCCGGCCCTCCTCTTCAGTCCGCGGTCGCGCCCGGGCTCACACGAGGTGAGGAGCGGTTTGTGACGACGCGGGAACGACCGACTCTGGAAGCGGTTGCCCGGCGAGCCGGGGTGTCCCGGGCCACCGTCTCCCGCGTCGTCAACGGGTCCACCACGGTCGCGGCCACCATCCGCGAGGCCGTCAACCGGGCCGTCGACGAACTCGGTTACGTGCCGAACCAGGCGGCCCGGAGCCTCGTCACCCAGCGGACCGACTCGATCGCCCTGATCCTGCCGGAGACCGCCAACCGGGTCTTCTCCGACGACCTGTTCTTCCCCGCGATCATCCGCGGGGTCGGCATGGAGCTGGAAGCCGCCGACAAGCAGCTCGTCCTGATGATGACCGGCTCGGAGGCCGGCCACCACCGGGTCGAGCGGTACGCGGTCGCCGGCCACGTCGACGGCGTCATGTTCGCCTCGATCCACGGCGCCGACCCGCTGCCCGGGCTGCTGGTCCGGCGCGGCATCCCGGTGGTCTGCAGCGGCCGCCCGATGACGGCGGAACCCCCGGTGCCCTACGTGGACGTCGACCACGCCGGCGGGGTGGCCGCGGCGGTACGCCACCTGGTCGCCTCCGGCCGCCGCCGGATCGCCACGATCGCCGGCCCGCAGGACATGGTCGCCGGGATCGAGCGGCTGTCCGGGTACCACCGCTCGCTGACCCAGGCGGGGCTTCCCCAGCTCGTCGCCCCTGGTGACTTCACCCGGGAGTCCGGCATCGCCGCGATGCTCGACCTGCTCGAACGCGACCCCGAACTGGACGCCGTCTTCGCCGCGTCCGATTTGATGGCGCACGGTGCGCTCCAGGCGCTGCGGGACTCGGGCCGGCGGGTGCCGGAGGACGTCGCGGTGATCGGCTTCGACGACTTCGAGATCAGCCGGTACAGCGATCCGCCTTTGACCACTGTGCGCCAGCCGATCGGGGAGGCGGGGCGCACCATGGCCCGCCAGATGCTCCGCCTGATCGCCGGGGATCCGGATTTCGCCCCGTCGCTCGTGCTCCCGACCGAGCTCGTGGTCCGCTCCTCCGCCTGACCGTCCCCTCAGCGCGCCGCCACCGCCAGCAGCTCCCCCGCTCGCAACCCGGTAACGCAGCGGGACGCCGGACGCGCCGGAAGCTGGGCACTCCGAACGCCGGGCACTCCGAACGCCGGGCACTCCGAACGCCGGGCGATCCGAACGCCGGGCGCTACGGGCTCGGAGGGCTAAAGGGAAGGAGTCGACACGATCTCGGTGGGCTTCCCGAGTGCCTTGCGGGCCAGCAGCGTCGCGCCGGCGATCGCGGCGGGCATCATAAGGATGGCGCCGAGCGGGATCAGGAAGGTCGCGAAGACCGCGGCGCCGAAGCCGAGCGTCAGGGGCTTGTGGGCGCCGAGTACGGCTCGGCGGTGCCGCAGACGCTGGCCGCGCCGCTGGAACGGGACACCGGTGAGCTCCAGGGCGAGCAGCCAGCCGCCGACCGCGCCGCCGACGACCGGGACCACGGTTTGGCCGACGAACGGGAGGAAGCCGAGCAGGAAGAGCGGGATGGCGATCAGGATCGAGACGCCGATCAGCCGCAGCGAATCGGCGAGGCTGCGCCGCAGGGAGCGGATTAGGCCGACTTCGACCTCGTCGGGGACGCCGCCGTACCGGGCCTCGACCAGCTCGGAGATCTTCTCGTAGAACGGGTCGCCGATGAGCAGGGTGACAGCGGTGAAGGTCAGTACGCCGAGCAGCACCGACAGTCCGAGGACCCCCGCACCGGCGAACACCTGGGCGGTCTCGCGCATCCAGCCGGTCCAGCCGTCGGCGAACCAGGTGATCCGGTCGGAGATCTCCGGCAGGAAGCGGACCAGCATGATCAGGGCGATCGAGTAGAGGATGCCGGCCAGCAGCGCGGGCAGCAGCCCGAGGAGCAGCAGCCGGGGATGGCGCAGGACCAGCCCGAGCCCCCGGGCGAGCAGGCCGACCCCGGTGGCGAACTGCCGTGCCGCGGTGGCCAACGACCCACTCTGATCTCTGCTCACGTTCCGAGAGCTTAGGGCCAGTACGCCACCGGCACGAACTCAGGAACCCGACTCTCCCGACGACGGCTCGGTGGACGGATCCGCCGATTCGCTGAGCGGCACGGAGGTCGGCGTGGGTACCGGCGGTGTGTCGATGATCTGCGTGGGAGTCGGTACCGGCGGCATGGTCAGCACGGGTGGCGGCGAGGTCGTGCCGGTGGCGGTGACCGTGGCGATCACCGTGACGGTCGTCGTGACCGTCCCGGCGGGGGTGACGGTGGCCGGGAGTGTCGTGGTCGGCGCCACGGTGGCCCGTGGTGGCCGTGCCGTGTAGCCGTCGTTGTGGGAGACGGGGGAACCGGGGGTCGATGTGGTCCGGAGCGGTGCTGCGCCGAGACCGCCGGTGCCGTCGGTGTCACCGGCGACGCCGAGCGATGTGGGGAACGTGGAGGGAGAGCCGAGGGCCCAGCCCGCTACGACCGCGAACGGCAGCCCGACGATTACCAAACCGAAAAAGACGGACTTAGGGGACAATCGCACGTCTGGAACACCGCGTGGGGACCGGAAAAGTTACGGGTTCCGGACATAACGCCGCAAGTTACTGATTCAGGAAAAACGAGATTCGATCCCGCAACTCGCGGCGGTTGTTCCAGAGGACGGCGGGCCGGTCGAAGACCTCCAACTCGGCACCGGGCAGCACCTCGGCCAGCCGCTCCGCCCACGCGACCGGATGCACCTCGTCACCGAGACACCCGATCACCAGCGCCCTTCCCCGAAACGCCCGAAGACGATCCAAGGGATCAAAAGCGGCAAAAGAGGAGGGCGGCCCAGCCCAGACCGACTCGATCTCACGCGCCAGCCCGTCCCGCTGCAACTGCTCCACCCGCTGCCGCAGAAAACTCCACCCAGCAGGCGTGTTCCGCACCGCAGCCGGCAACTCAGCCTCGACCGCCTCGGCGATCACCGCCGCCTCACCGGACTCCACCGCCGCGAGCAACCGCTCCAACCGTTCCACCGAAGCCGCCGGACGCCTCCCGTCCAACGGAGCGGGCAGATAGAGCACGACCCGGGAGAACCGATCCGGCGAGTCGGCGAGCAGCCGGCAGAGGGCCGCGGCCCCCATGCTCACGCCGAGCGCACGTGTCGCCCCCGCGAGGTCCGCCACCTCGCGTAACTCCGTGGCCAGGTCCTGGAAGGACCACGGCCCGGGCGGCGCGTCGGACCGCCCGTGCCCGCGGAAGTGGAAGAACACCCGGCGGCCGGTGACACCGCTGCCCAGCGGACGGGTGCCGGAGATGTCGCCTGCGAGTCCGTGTGCGAAGACGGTTGCGGGCTGTCCTGCGCCGGTGACGAGCTGCTCCACCCGTACGCCAGAAGGAAGCGTGACCAACTCGGTTGCCGGACCCGGCAACGTGGGGCGACCGGTCCGCGGGCCGGTCCGATCCGCGCGCTGCAGGCGCGGCCCACCGTCCGGCGGGGGCGGCCCGAAGCGACCCCTCAACGGCACACGCTCACCAGAAGCCCTTGCCGTCCGAGATGTCTTTCAGGCCGGGGCGGACATCAAGCAGGTAGACCAGCGACGCGGCGATGCCGATCATGCTGATCAGAAGGTATCCCCTGGTCACGGCGGTGAGAAGGAGGCACACGCCGATGATGGCGGCCCACGCGCCCTTCGGCAGCGTGCCGAGGGCCTGGAATCCCGGGCCCTTCTGGATCAAACAGTGAATCAACGCCACAGCCTGCACGACGAGCGAGAAGAGCAGGATGAAGATGTTGATGGAGATGACGACGTTGTCGTAGAAGATCGGCACGGATGAGGCCATGCGGGGAATTCTATGCCGAGGGCCCCGGCAACGCCGGGGCCCGCGGATCATGTCGTTCCAGCCGTGTCTTTACTCGGCGGTGTCTTTACTCGGCGGCCTTCGGCGTGCCGGTGACCGGCTTGACGCGCTTGCGCGGCTTCGGCGCGGCCTCGACAGCCTTGGCCTCGGCGACGGCGGCCTCGACGGCCTGCGGCTGCTCGGTGGTCTCGATGTCGGCGTTCACCACGTCGGCGGCCTCGACCACACCGGTGCCCACGACGCGCTCGCCGCGCGCCACCAGCGAGGTGTAGGCGGCGATGGCGCGGTCCTGGGCGATCTGGGCGAAGGAGGTGGCGACGCTCGCCGCGTTCTCCCGGAGGGCCACGAAGTCGGTGGTGTTGGCCTTGTCACGCAGCTCGGCGGCCTTGGTGCCGGCCTGCTCGTTGTAGACCCGCAGCGACTCGGCGGCGCGGTCGCTCAGCTGGGTCAGCACGGCGGGGAGCTTGCGGAGCTGCTCGTACGCCAGGTCACCGGCACCGGCGGCGGCGTAGAGGGGCGCGGGGATCTTGGTGTTGGTCTGCTCAGTCATTTCGTCTCCTCAGCGGTGGTCCGGGGCGCGTCGCCCGCGGGCTCGGCGGGCGGCGGTGCGTTGCGCGCGTTCTCGTTGCGGAACGTCTCGTAGATCTGCGACAGGGACTGCTTCTGCGCGATCGTGAGCTCCGGGTCGACCGCGATGGCGGCCAGCACGCCCTGCTGGCCCTCGCCATCGAGCAGTCCGGCCCGCAGGTACATCGCGGGCGTCGACACTCGTAAGGCACTGGCAATCTGCTGCAGCACCTCGGCGCTCGGTTTGCGCAGGCCACGCTCGATCTGGCTGAGGTAGGGGTTGCTCACCCCCGCCTTGTCGGCGAGTTGCCGGAGCGAGATCTTCGCGGTCTGCCGCAGGTCTCGGATGAACGTTCCGATGTCCTCCGGCAGGTCCTTCGATGTGGCCATGCACTCGAAGTTAGCGCGCAGTGCTAGCTGTTGCAAGCAAAACGCTTGCAACAGCTAGCGTGAAACGAGTCACCCGTAGGGGACAGCCCGGACCTCGCCGACGGGGCGCCCGCCACCCAGGACCACCTCGTCCATCGACGGCACCGCGACGCCCAGCTCGCGCAGAGCGGCGAGCAGAACCGGCGTCCGGGCCCGCGCCGAGCCGTCGGAAATCTTGATCGCCACCGCACCGACGCCGGCGATCGCCGCCGCGGCGACCCCGTCGGCGCCCTTCTTCGTCAGCAGCCCCGGCACCGAGTTCATCAGCACGGTGTCGTCGGTGCCGGTCCCGGCCACCAGCTGGGGGTGGGCCCGCATCGCGTCGGCGACCCGGCGCCGCGGGGTACCGGGCTCGGCCTCGACCAGCCGGAGGAAGGAGTTCGCCAGCGCGAGCGGGGAGATCGCGAGGACCGGCGCACCGCAGCCGTCCACACCCACCGCGGCGATCGGCTCGCCGGCCAGGGCGGCCACCGCGTCGGCGAGGGCCAGCTGCAACGGGTGCTTGGCGTCGAGGTACGAGTCGAGCGGCCACCCGTTGATCACACAGGTGGCGAGCATGCCCGCGTGCTTGCCGGAGCAGTTCATCAGGATCGGCTCGGCGTCGCCGCCCGCCCGCAGCCAGGAGTTGCGCGGCGCGGTGCCGAGCGGCAGGTCCGCCGGGCAGAGCAGGGCCTCCGGCCCGAGTCCGGCGGCGGCGAGCATGGCCCGGACACGTTCCACGTGGAACGTGTCACCGTCGTGGCTGCCGCTGATCAGGGCCAGGTCAGCCTCCTCCCGCGGTTCCAGGCCACAGTCGAGCAGGCCGACGGTCTGCAACGGCTTGCTGGAGGACCGGGGGAAGAACGGGCTGTGCACGTCGCCGACCCCCGGTCTGCCGGTGACCGCGACGATGCCGTGGTGGACGCTTTCCACAAAGCCGGACCGTACGACTTCAGCAACAATCACGGAGCCTTCAGTCCGATCTTGAGCGGCGGGTGGGGCGGTTGGAAGGGAGTCGGCACTCCGAGCACGTCACGAGCTTGAGACGGCGTGTACGGCGGGCGCTGCGCCAGCTGCGCGAAGCCGACCGCACGCGCGACCAGCTGCATGTTCGACTCGACCGGGCGGCCCTTCGCGTAGGTCAGAGTGTCCTCCAGACCGACCCGCAGGTGCCCGCCCGCCGACAGCGACGCCAGCATCACCGGCAGGGTGCTGCGCCCGATCCCGGTGGCGGAGAAGGTGGTGCCCTCCGGAAGGTCGCGGATGACCTGCTCACAGGCGGCGACCGCGGCCGTGGTGCCCGGCATCCCCCCCGGTACGCCCATCACCAGGTCGACGTGCACGTGACCGCCGAACGGCAGGCCGTACTTGCCGAGCAGCCGCTGAAGGCTGGTGAGCTGGCCCAGGTCGAAGATCTCGTACTCCGGCACGATGCCGCGCTCCTGCATGCGGGTGTGCAGGTCGACGATGAACTCCCAGCGGTTCAGGAACACGCCGTCGCCGAAGTTGACGGTGCCCATCGTGCAGGAAGCCATCTCCGGGCCGGCGTCGAGCACGGCGAGCCGGTCGGCCTCCGGGTCGGTGACCGCCCCGCCCGACGAGAGCTGGACGATCAGCCCGGTGGACTGGCGCAGGGCCGCGACGGTCGCCCGCAGCCGGCCCTGGTCCAGGGTGGGCCGGGCATCGTCGTCCCGGATGTGTACGTGAATGATCGAGGCGCCGAGCGCCTCGCACTCCTTCGCGGTCGTCACCAGCTCGTCCAGGGTCACTGGCAGAGCCGGCACGTCCGCCTTGCTGCTCTCCGCGCCGGTCGGGGCGACGGTGATCAAGGTCCCGGTCATGACTCGCATCCTGCCACGCGGGAACGGCCCGTCATTCCAGGTCGATGGCGGCGGCCGACTCCCCCACGGTGAGCCTGGCGTCGTCGGCCACGTTGCGCTTCACCACGGCCAGCGCGATCATGCCGAGCTCGTGATGGCGCACCGCGGTGCCGACGAAACCGACCGTCCGGCCATCGAGCTCGACAGCGGTGCCCCGGGCCGGCGGGTGGTCGGAGGCGACGCCGTCCAGGTGGAGCAGGACGAGGCGGCGCGGCGGCCGGCCCAGGTGGTGCACCCGGGCGACAGTCTCCTGACCCCGGTAGCAGCCCTTGTCCAGGTGCACCCCGGAGGCGAGGAAGCCCGCCTCGGACGGCAGGGTCCGGTGGTCGGTCTCCCAGCCCAGACGCGGGATGCGGCGAGCCGCGCGGATCGCCTCGTACGCCCAGAGCCCCGCCCGCGGCACCCCGAGCTTCTCGATCACGGCTGTCCTGGTGACACGCGGCACGAGCAGGTCCACACCGAGCGGCACTCGGCGGGCCAGGCCACCTTCGAATTCCCGTACGGAATAGAGGCTCGTCGGCTCGGGAGGAACGGACCCGGCGGCGAATTTCGCGCCCGGCACCTCGCCCACCCGGGGCTCGCCGAGGCCCGGGACGAGATCGGCCGCACCCGGGCCGACCAGCGACAGCACTGCCAGCTCGCCGGTCGCCTCACGCGGCTCGACGCGGGTGAAGAACCGCATCATCTCGAGGTATCTCAGCAGGCCGGCGCCCGCGCCCGGCTCGGTGTCCAGCCAGGCCGTGGTGCCGTCCTCGGTGACCAGCGCGTGGTGCTCGACGTGCCCGTGCGGCGAGAGCACCAGAAGCTCGCTGCCCTGGTCTTTCCGCAGGCCGGAGAGGTGCTGAGTGGTGAGCGTGTGCAGCCAGCTCGCGCGTTCGTCGCCGGGCACGGCGATGACGTCACGGTTGGACCGGTCGACCAGGCCGACGGCCGTCTCGAGGAGGCGCTGCTCGCGCATCGGGTCGCCGAAGTGTGCCGGAACGCCGGCGTCGGCGGACTGAAGATCGAGGTCCTCGATCATGATGGTGCTCACGCGGGCTCCTTGCCGTCGCCGGTTTTGCATTGGCCACAGATACCGAACAACGAGACGTGGCCGACGTCCACCCGGAAGTCGCGCTCGTCACGCAGCTGGGTCGTGACCGGCAGCATCACCGCCGGATCGACCTCGGCGATCGAGCCGCAGGACCGGCAGACCAGATGGACGTGCTGATCCTCACCCGCCGCGTGATAGGTCGGCGAACCGTGCGACAGGTGGGTGTGGTTGACCAGGCCGAGCTCCTCGAGAAGCTCCAGAGTCCGGTAGACCGTGGTGATGTTGACGCCGGCAGCCCGCTCACGGACCGCGTTGTGCACGGACTCCGGGGTCGCATGACCGAGTTCGTGCACCGCTTCGAGGATCAGCTGACGCTGTGGGGTCAGCCGCAGACCACGCTCACGGAGCATGGCGGCAAGCGATGTGGCGGACACGCTTACGAGCATAGTTCGCTAGTTTCTGACTGGTGACCGACCGGATCCTCGTCCCGCCCGCCGACCTGCTCGGTGACGGGGTTTTCGAGACCCTGCACCTGCGACCGTCCGGCCCGTGGCTCCTCGGCGCCCACCTGTCCCGCCTCAGGCGATCCGCCGCCCTGCTGGATCTGCCCGAGCTGCCGGATCTTCCCGAGCTGTCGGGCGGCCACTCCGGACAGATGATGCGCATTCTCTACACCCGAAGCGGTCTGCTGCACGTGAGCGTCTCGGACATCCCGGACAGCGTGCTCGCGGAACGCCGGGACGGCATCCGGGTGATCAGCGCCGGCCTCGGCGTCGCCGCCGGGTACACCCCACCGTGGTCCATCTCGGCGGCCAAGTCGCTCTCCTACGCGAGCAATTTCGCGGCGCGGCGCTGGGCGGCGCGGCAGGGGGCGCAGGACGTGGTCTGGCTTTCCATCGAGGGGTACGGGCTGGAAGCTCCGACCTCGTCGATAGTGTGGCTCGCCGGCGACACGTTGTGCACGGTCCCGGCGGCCGAGGCGGGCATCCTCCCCGGGATCACCGCGGCACACCTGCTGTCGATGGCACCCTCGGTGGGCCTGGCGGCCGCCGAGCGGATGGTCACCCTCCCGGAACTCGTCGCGGCGGACGCCGTCTGGCTGGCGTCCTCGGTGCGCGGGCTCGCTGAGGTGATCAGCCTGGACGGGGTGCCCCGGGCGCGTTCGCCCTGGACTCCCCGTCTCCTCGAGCTGCTGGGGTTCTAGCTTCCCGCCTCTTTTATCCGCCGATGCGGAGCAGCCGTGCCGACATGTGTGGCTTGAGGCCGCTGTCCTCGACGGCGATCTCGTGGGCGTACAGCAGGGCGCCCTCGACGATGCCGAAGAGCCGGTGCCCACCGGTCACGTGCAGGCCCGACGGCGTGTACGCCACCGCGTCCGCCGCCATCTCCAGCCGGGTCGTCGCGGCCTTGCCCAGATACAGCTCGGCCACACCGTCCGGACGGATCATGGTGGCTTCCATCTCGTCACCGGGCCGGCCGTCGACCAGCACCGGCCGCCAGAACCCGGACTCGGTCAACGCCCTGCCCAGCGGCTTCGACTCCGGGTCGAGCAGCCAAGCGCGTGACTCGTACCTCAAGAAGTCCCGGCCGTCGTGGCTGATCCGGATCTCCTGGCCGAAGTCGTAGTCCTCGTCCGCCGGGAAACCACCCTGGCCGCGACCGCGCCACAGACCGACGAACGGCAGCAGACCCAGCAGCGCAGGATGCAGGTCCGGGCCGGAACGCAGGTCGTGGGTGTCCTCGTACGGGTACCGCTCGACCGGCGGAGCATTGAGCCACGGCGGCGGTCCCAGTGGGTTCTCCGCCTCGCTGCTCGCCAACGCCGCCTCCTCGCTGCTCACCAACGCCCCCTCGAAATGCGCACCGCAAGGTAACCGAAGCCGCCGGCCAGCGCGCCCAGCGCAGCCACCAGCAAGCTCACGAACCCGATCTCCGTAACCATC
This sequence comes from Actinoplanes sp. GCM10030250, assembly GCF_042666575.1. Classification (NCBI taxonomy): domain Bacteria; kingdom Bacillati; phylum Actinomycetota; class Actinomycetes; order Micromonosporales; family Micromonosporaceae; genus Actinoplanes; species Actinoplanes sp. GCM10030250. The sequence goes on from NZ_JBHTDO010000002.1 coordinate 531,107, forward strand.
GCGCCCATCCTATGCTGGCCCGTATGGCACGTTTGCTGGTCGTCAAGGCCACCGCCGGTGCGGACGCCCCGGAGCGCTGTTCGCAGGCTTTCACCGTGGCGAGCACCGCCGCCGCGTCCGGCGTGGACATCTCGTTCTGGCTCACCGGCGAATCGACGTGGTTCGCCCTGCCGGGCCGGGCCGCCGAGTTCGAGCTGCCGCACGCCGCACCGCTGCCCGACCTCCTCGAAGCGCTGCTCGCCGCGGGCCGGGTCACCGCCTGCACACAGTGCGCCGCGCGGCGCGACATCGGCCCCGGCGATGTGCTTCCCGGCATCCGCATCGCCGGTGCCGCGGTCTTCGTCGAGGAGATCATGTCGGAGGGTGCGCAGGCGCTGGTCTACTGACCTCCGCTTTATTGCCTCCTTTATTGGCCCCCGCAGGGGGTGGTCAAGCTCACCGTGAGCCGCCCACCCTCGGTGGTGGTCACGACCGAGTTCGACCCCATCCGGTACGCCCACCCGCCCGGCTCCGACCACACCGGAGTAGTCCCCTCAGGCAGCCCGTTCGCGCCGCCGTCGGGTGCCGCCGGGCCGCCGTCGACCTCGAAAGTGGCTGCCGTTCCACCGTCCGGGCAGGTCACCGAGTAGACGTCCGGTTCCGCTCCCAGCTTGGCCACCATCTCCGGCACCGCCCCCGGATCCGGATCGTCCTCGTCGACGGTCCCGGTAGGCGGCCGGCACCCGGAGTCGACGCGCACCGTGAGCACCTGATCGGTGGACAGAGCCTCGGCGTCGATGGCGATCAGCTCACCGGCGTCCGCGTAGAACGAAAGCCGAGTCCCCCCGCGCGCCGCACCGACCCCGGCGCCATAGCCCTCCGGGAGCCGCTCAGCGATCCCCTCCAGAGCGGCCCGCGCCTCACCCTCAGGCACATACAGCGTCACGTCCCGCCCGGCCCGCCGCCCCTTCCAGACCGGGTTGAGCGAACAGTCCTCCAGCCGGAACGCCCCCAGCCGAACCACCCACCGCTCATCCTGCGCCGCCGCGACCAGCGCACCCGTGGCCCGCCGCACCTCCGGCGCCGCCTGCCCGATGTCGCGCTGCTCAGGCACCGTGGCCGGATCTTTCTCCACCGACCAGAACACACCCGCCAGCAGCAGCACAGCCCACCCACCAGCCACTGCGGCAAGCCGCCACCGCCGCCGCCGCGCCGGCGCCGTCCCGCCCGACGGCGGATACCCATACTCAGGCCCCGTCACGGCAGCCATGGTGACATGCCGACCTCAAGGATCTAGCGCCGCCCGCAACGCCACGTCGACGGCCTCCATGCCAGCCAGCGCATCGTGACCCACAACGACCACAGGCGTGTCATGCCCGAGCCGGGAACGAACCCACACATCGCCGCGCCTCACTCGTCGTCCTCCCCGAAGACGTATTCCGGGGAGGTCAGGAAGCGCCCGATCATCTCGGCCGTGCCCGGCGTGAACGGCCGCCCCAGCACCTCCCCCGCCGGCACGAACACCATCGCCGCGCCCTCGCCCAGCACCACGTCCGACTGGTGGGCATCCGTCGAGCCGTGAAAGTAGAACTTCACGCGGCCCTGCTCCGGCAGCTCCTGACGGGCGAACAACCGCAACGGCACCGAGGACCGCAGACCGCTCTCCTCCCACAGCTCGCGGGCCGCGCCCTCCGCCGGGGTCTCGCCCTCCTCGACCGATCCGCCGGGCAGGCCCCAGACGTTCGGGAAGTAGGGCGCCTGGTCGTCGCGGAGCTGGAGCAGGAGGGCGCCGGACGCGTCGACGAGGAAGGTGCAGGCGATCTGCAGCACGGTCAGCTCCCGGCGAGCCGGTTGAGGGCGCCGATCGCCACCTCTTGCCTGGTCGTATACCAGAAGGGGGGCAGCGATCTGCGCAGGAAGGCGCCGTAGCCGCGGGCGGTCTCGAGCCGGGAGTCGAGGACGGCGACCACGCCCTTGTCGCCGGTGGAGCGGATCAGGCGGCCGACGCCCTGTGCCAGGCGGACCGCGGCGATCGGGACGCTGACCGAGGCGAAGCCGGAACCGCCGGTGGCGTCGACGGCGGCGGAGCGGGCGGCGGCCAGGGGCTCGTCGGGGCGGGGGAACGGCAGGCGGTCGATGACAACGAGCTGGCAGGCGTCGCCGGGCACGTCGACGCCCTGCCAGAGGGACATCACGCCGAAGAGGCAGCTCGCTTTGTCCTCCCGGAACTTGCGGACCAGGATCGGCAGCGTCTCGTCGCCCTGCAGGAGGATCGGCAGGTCGGTCTTGGTGCGCAGCAGCTCGGCGGCCTGGAGGGCGGCCTTGCGGGAGGAGAAGAGCCCCAGCGTCCGGCCGCCGAGTGCCTCGACCAGCTTGAGCAACTCGTCGCCGGCCGCCTGGGGCAGGCCGGACATCGCAGGCCGGGGCAGGTGGGACGCCACGTAGAGGATGCCCTGTTTCGGGTAGTCGAAGGGTGAGCCGACGTCGAGCGACGTCCAGCCGTCACCGGAGGCGGGGGTGCCCTCGGGGCCGGGAGTGGCCGCGGGCAGGCCGAGCGAGCGGGCCACCGTGTCGAAGCGGCCGCCGAGCGTCAGGGTGGCCGAGGTGACCACGACGGTCCGGTCGGAGTACAGGTTGTCGGCGAGGGTGCCGGCGACGGAGAGCGGGGCGACCACGAGGGCCCGGCGGCCGTTGCCGAGGTCGGATTTCTCCACCCAGGCGACGTCGAAGGCGTTCTCCTCGAGCAGCCGCTGCGACGTGCTCGAGAGCTCGTCGAGAACCGCCTTGGCCTGCTGCTTGCCGACCGGGTCGGGGTCGTCGGACTTGACGTCGCCGATCGCGGTGAGCCCGGACCGGGTCGCCGCCTCCAGCTGGGTGACGGCCAGCAGCAGCTGCTCGGGCAGGCCGTTGGTGAGCCGGCCGGCGGGCACGTCGGCGAGCCCCACGGTGAGGGCGTCGGCCGCCGCTGCCATCTGCTCGGCGGCCGAGGGCGGGATCATCGTGCGGGCGCGGCGGCCGGCCCGCTCGACCGCCTCGGGGGTGAGCTCGGCCTGCGCCGCCGAGGAGACCCGGTCGGCCAGCTCGTGCGCCTCGTCGACGACGAGCAGCTTGTGCGGCGGGACGATGTGCCGGTCGGCGAGCATGTCGACGGCGAGCAGGCTGTGGTTGGTGACCACGATGTCCGCCTCGCGGGCCCGGACACGGGAGGCCTCGGCGAAGCACTCCGCACCATAGGGACAGCGGGCGGCACCGACGCAGTCACGCGCCGGCATGGAGACCTGCCGCCACGCCGTCTCGTCGACGCCCGGGGTCAGCTCGTCACGGTCACCGGTCTGGGTCTTCTCCGACCAGGCGCGGACCCGCTGGATCTGCTTGCCGAGCTTGCCCGCCTCGCCGAGCCACTGCCCGGTTTTCGGCGCGCTGTCGAAGAGCGTGTCGGTGGGTGCCTCCTCGTCGGCGTGTTCGAGTTTCGCCGTGCAGAGGTAGTGGTGCCGGCCTTTCAGCACGGCGAAGGTGGGCCGGCGCCCGAGCACCGGCTCGACCGCCTGGGCCAGCCGGGGCAGGTCGTGCTCGACCAACTGGTTCTGCAGGGCGAGGGTGGCCGTGGAGACGACCACCGGCCCGTCCACGAGGAGTGCGGGAGTCAGGTAGCCGAGGCTCTTCCCGGTCCCGGTGCCGGCCTGCACGAGCAGGTGTTCCCGGTCCTTGATGGCCTTCTCGATGGCCTGGACCATGGCCTGCTGGCCGGGGCGGGCGGACCCGCCGGGGACCGCGCCGACCGCCGCGGCGAGGATCTCTTCAGCGGTCGCCTTTTTCTTGGTAGCTGCGGGCACGCAGGAACCGTACCCGCCACCACCGACAGAACCGGCTCACCGCTAGGGTGCACCTCATGCCGAGTGAGATGGTCCGGGTGATCTACACGAAGTACGACGGATCGGCTCACCGTGACTATCCGGCACGTCGTCTCGCCGAGGACGACCTGGGCATATGGGTCGGCGTGACCCGCGGGACGGCCTCGGTCTACCACGGCCGCCCGTCGGTGGAGCAGATCCCGTTCGTCCTGCTCGTGCCCCATCACGCGTGGTGGACCGGGATGTTCAACCCGCCGCCGCGGACCAGCGAGGTGTATTGCGACATCACCACGCCGGCGCGGTGGGAGGGTGACACCGTCCACATCATCGACCTCGATCTGGACGCGGTCCGGCGCCGCGAGTCCGGCCTGGTCGAGCTGCGCGACGAGGACGAGTTCGAGGAGCACCGCAAGGTCTTCGGCTACCCGGAGGACCTCGTCGGCCACGCCCAGGAGGCCGCCCGGCACCTGATGGTCGCGCTCGGCGACGGCACCGAGCCGTTCGCGACGCACTACCGCAAGCACCTGCTAGAGGTCACCCAGTAACAGCTTCTCCGGGTTCTGCTGGTTGAACAGGCCGGTGATCCGGCCGTCGTCGACCGCAACGGCGAGCACCGCGAGGACCTTCTCGCCACCCGCGCGGGTCGCACGCAGCAGCACCCCGGCCGAGCCGTTGACCAGCACCGGATCCACCTTGGCCTCGACCACGTCGGCCATCCGATGGTGCAGCAGGCCGGCCCAGAACCGGGCCACCTTGTCGGCGCCGTGGACCGGCCGCAGCGCGGTACGAACCACGCCACCACCATCACCGATAGTGACCACGTCCGGAGCCAGTACGGCGGCGAGCGTCTGCATGTCCCCGCTCTGCGCCGCCGCGAGGAAGGCACTCAGGACACGCCGCTGTTCGGCCAGGCCGGCGGTGTGCCTGATGTTCCCGTCGGCCGCGGCGCGCCGGGCCCGGGAGGCGTGCTGCCGTGCGGCCGCCGGCGTGGTGTCGAGAACCGCCGCCACCTCCTCGAACGGGACCGCGAACGCGTCGTGCAGGACGAACGCCACCCGCTGCTCGGGGGTGAGCCGTTCGAGGACCACGAGCAGGGCGACGGACACCTCGTCGGCCAGTTCGGCGCGGGCGGCCGGGCCGGCGTCCGGATCGACCACGTACGCGGGGAGCCACTCGCCCGGGTACGTGGTACGCCGTACCCTGGCTGAATTGAGCTGGTCCAGGCAGATGCGCGCGGTGACCGTCGTCAGCCAGCCACGCACGTCCCTGATCTCGGCCGTCTGCTGCGCATAGCGCAGCCAGGCCTCCTGTACGGCGTCCTCAGCCTCGGACCGGTTGCCCAGCATGCGGTAGGCGACGGCCATCAGATAGGAGCGCTGGGCCTCGAATTGGACCGTGGTGGAGGACGGCATAGAGGAATTCTGCGGCAGATTGCCGGATCGCGGGTATCACCTGTGCCACAGTAATAAACACCCAAAACGTACGAATCGGATGGTGCTTCGTGCAGGACGTGGCGACAATCGCGGGCAGCCTCGCCGGGCTCGCCGGTGCCGGCGGCGCGCTCTCGGTCGCCGTCCGCCGCCGGTCCCGCCCCTGGATCACCGCCGGGCACGCTCTGACCGGCGCCGCGGACGTCGATCCGCTGCCCGGCGTGCTGCGGCTGCGGCTGGGCGGGATGACCGTACGCGTGGTGCCCGGCCCGCACGGCGAGCTCTTCCTCGGAGCCGGCGCACCGCAACCCGGCCGTACGCTGCGCCGGCTCGTCCTCGCCCCGCTGTTCACCCGGGCGCAGGCGGGTGGCGGCCGCCTCTGGCGCGAGCAGGAGGCGCCGTTCCGGCTGGTCGTCGAGTTCGGCGGGGACAATCGGGACACCGACGCGCTGCTGCGGGCGTACCGGATGCTCGACCGGCAGCTGCGCGACCACGCCGCCCTGCTCACCCAGTGCCGCGACAGCGTGCTGACGCCGGGCGTCGTGACCGTGACCGTCGCCGGCATCGTCGACGCCCGGGAACTACTGGCCGCCCAGCCCGACCGGTACACGTTCGCCGACGGCAGCTTCGACGACCTCGGCTCCCGGTCGGCGCCGGCCAGCCTGGTGCCGATGATCAGCGAGGTGTGGAGCCGGCGGTTCGGCTGGGACGGCCGCGAGCCGATCACCGCCGAGGAGCGGCACCAGCTGCACGCACTCGTTCGCGCGGCGCACGAGGACGGGCGTACCGTACGCTTCTGCGGCCTCCCGGAGGGCTCCCGCAAGGCACGGGCCGCGATCTGGGCCGAGCTGGGCGCCGCCGGTGTTGACGTGATCGCCGACACCGACCACGCCGGACTCGCCAGGCACCTGCGACGGCACCCGATCAGCACACCTCCGGTACCCCACCTGCCGATCCGGGCGGTACGCCGTACCGCGCCCCGGCCCAACGCACCCCGGCGGACCGGGCATCACGAACCTGTTTAGGCAGGTGGCGAACGGGTGAACCAGCGTGGACCGATAGCATGCCTTCCGGAGATCCATTTCAAGCCCGTCGATCGAGGTCCGCGCCGTGAAGTTTTCCTTCCGTCCCGTCGAGGGCGCCTTCTACGATCTCTTCACCAAGGCCGCAGCAAACCTGGTGAAGGGCACCGAGCTGCTCAACGAGCTGGCACTGCCCGGAGTGGACGTCCAATCCGTCGCCGACCGGCTGAGCGATGTGGAACACGACAGCGACTCGATCACACACGAGCTCTACAAGAAGATCAACTCCACTTTCATCACGCCGTTCGACCGTGAGGACATCTACTCGCTGGGCTCACAGCTCGACGACGTGATGGACCACCTGGAGGCGGCCGGCAACCTGCTCTACCTCTACGGGCTGACCGCCCTGCCCTCGCTGCCCCGCGAGATGCACGAGCTGGTCACCGTGCTCGACCAGCAGGCGAAGATCACCGCGGACGCGATGCCCCGGCTGCGGTCGATGAAGAATCTCGAGGAGTACTGGATCGAGATCAACCGCCTCGAGAACGACGGCGACCGGGCCTACCGGATGCTGCTGGTGCGCCTCTTCTCCGGTGAGTACGACGCCCTGACCGTGCTGAAGATGAAGGAGGTCGTCGACGAGCTGGAGGCGGCCTGCGACGCCTTCGAGCACGTGGCGAACACCGTCGAGACCATCGCGGTCAAGGAGTCCTAGGCCTTGGACCCCGAACTCGTCGCCGTCCTGGCGGTGATCCTCGCCGCGATGGCGTTCGATTACACGAACGGCTTCCACGACGCGGCGAACGCTATCGCGACCAGTGTCAGCACCCGCGCGCTCACGCCCCGGGTCGCGCTGGCGATGGCCGCCGTCGGCAACTTCGTCGGCGCCCACCTCGGCGGTGAGGTCGCCAAGACGGTCGGCGACGGCCTGGTCAAACTGCCACTCGGCATCCCCAGCCTGGGCGTGGTGTTCGCCGGTGTGCTCGGCGCCATCGCGTGGAACCTCATCACCTGGTATTTCGGACTGCCGTCCAGCTCCTCGCACGCACTCTTCGGCGGCCTGGTCGGCGCCACCCTCTTCGCCTCCGGCGGCACCGTGCAGTGGGACACCATCCTCGAGAAGGTCCTCATCCCGATGGTGGTGTCCCCGGTGGTCGGCCTCGTGCTCGGCTTCATCGTCATGGTCGCGATCATGTGGATCTTCCGGCGCGGTCAGCCCGGCAAGCTGAACCGCGGCTTCCGGCTGGCCCAGACCGTTTCAGCGGCGGCGATGTCGATCGGGCACGGCATGCAGGACGCGGCGAAGACGATGGGCATCGTGGTGCTCGCCCTCTACACCGGCGGCTTCCAGGACAGCTCGACCCACATCCCGGAGTGGGTCTACTGGACCTCGGCGGCGGTGCTCGCGGCCGGCACGTACTCCGGCGGCTGGCGCATCATCCGCACCCTGGGCCGCAAGATCATCGACCTCGGCCCGGCCGAGGGCTTCGCCGCCGAGACGGTCGCCAGCTCGGTGCTCTTCTTCAACGCCCAGATCCTGCACGCACCCATCTCGACCACACACACCATCACCTCGGCGATCATGGGCGTCGGCGCCACGAAGCGACTCAGCGCGGTCCGCTGGAACGTCGCCGGCAACATCATCATCGCCTGGATCACCACCTTCCCCGCCGCCGCACTCATCGCCTGCGTCGCCTATTTCCTGGTCCGCCCGCTGTTCGGCTGACAATCTCCCAAGACATTCACAAGCTTTTTTCGTACGCCCGACGCACAGCTCTCTTCCGCCCGCGAGATCCGGCCGGCGGGTGGGAGACGCCGTTGGCCCGCCGCGCTCATCCGACAGGCCGCCACACCCACGACCACTGGCCCGCCGCGCTCATCCGACAGCCCGCCGCACCCATGACCGCCGGCCTCACCGGTCGTAAGTCACGCCGATCTCGTCGCGCAGCGTGTCGAGCAGGTTCATCACCCGCAGTGTCGTGTCGTGCGTCAGCAGCGGACTCTCCAGCTCGCCGGCGAGCAGGCACCGCTGCACCTCGGCCGCCTCGAACTGGTAACCGCTGCCCTCGAACGGCACCTCGAACTCCTCCACGTCCCCGTTCGGCCGATTCAGCACGAACGACCGCGGCACCATGAACCCCGGCGGCACGTCGATCCGCCCGCCGGTCCCGGTGATCGAGGCCCCGTTGCGACTGTTGCCGTTGATGCTGCAGGTCAGCGCGGCCACCGCGCCGGACTCGTAACCGAGCAGCACACCGGTGTTCTCGTCGACGCCCTCCGGGGTCAGCTTCGCCCACGCGTGCGCCCTGACGGGTGAGCCCAGGAACAGGTCCGCGAGGTGGAGCGGGTAGACACCCAGGTCCAGCAGCGCACCGCCACCCAGCGCCGGGTCACGCAGCCGGTGCGACGGCTCGAACGGCCCCTGCAGACCGAAATCCGCGTGCACCGCGCTCACCTCGCCGATCACACCGTCCGCCACCATCTCGGCGATCTTGCGGATCGCCGGGTTGAGGCGCATCCACATGGCCTCCATCAGGAACACACCACGGGTACGGGCGGCCTGCACCAGCCGCGCCGCCGACGGAAGATCGAGGGTGATCGGCTTCTCCACCAGCACCGCCTTGCCGGCCTCCACGCAGAGCAGCGCACTCTCCAGGTGGAAGGCGTGCGGCGTCGCGACGTAGACCACGTCCACACCGTCGTCGGCGGCAAGCTCCGCGTACGAGCCGTGCGCGCGGGCGAAGCCGTGCCGCTCGGCGAACGCCTCAGCGGTCGCCAGCGAGCGCGATCCGACGGCGGCGAGCTCGGCACCCGCCACGAGCGGCAGATCGGCGGCGAAGGTACTGGCGATGCCGCCGGGCCCGAGAATGCCCCAGCGCACGTTCTGTCCGTTCATGATCGATACGGTATCGCTCCCACCATCCCCGGTGGCAGGATCGACCGGTGACCGACTCGTCTTTCTCGATGGTCCTGCCACCCGCCATGATCAAGCGGGCCCGCGAGTTCACCGGCCCGCCCACCCCAGCCCGCCCCGCCGCAACAGTCGTCCTACTCCGTCCGCACAGCGCCGCCGCCCAGCCGCACAGCAACACCGCTCAGCCCCAGCCGCAAAGCAACACCGCTCAGCCCCAGCCGCAAAGCGACACCGCTCAGCCCCAGCCGCTTGACGACGCCTCCCGCGTGCACAGCGACGCCTCTCAGCCGCAGAGCGATGCCGCCCAGCCCCAGGACGGCGCCTTCCAGGTTTACGTGCTGCGCCGCGCGACCACGATGGTCTTCGGCGGCGTCTACGCCTTCCCCGGCGGCGTAGTCGACCCGTCCGACAGCCCGTCGACGATCCGCACCGACTGGGCCGACCGCCTCGGCGTACCGGATCCGCAGGCTCGAGCCATCGTCGGCGCCGCGGCCCGCGAGCTCTTCGAGGAGGCCGGCATCCTGCTCGCCGGCCCCGTCGACCAGCCCGGCCGCACCGTCACCGATGTCAGCACCGCGGACTGGGAGGACGACCGAGCCGCCGTACTGCGCCGCGACCTCACCATGACCGACCTGCTGAACCGCCGTGGCCTGCGCCTGCGCGACGACCTGCTGCTCCCGTGGGCTCGCTGGATCACACCCGAGTTCGAGCCGAGGCGCTACGACACCTGGTTCTTCGCCGCCCTGCTCCCGGACACCCAAACCGCCCGCGACGTCTCCGGCGAGGCCGACGGCACCGCCTGGATCGACCCCTCCACCACCGACCTGCCGATGCTGCCACCCACCCTGCGCACCCTCCGCCAGATCGCCGACTGCGCCACCATCCCCGCGGTAGTGGCCGCCGCCGCCCACCGCGACGCCGCCACCCCCCTCAACCCCCGCATCGAAGTGACCCCCGACGGCCAGGTCATCCTCCACCTCCCCACCCACCCCTGACCGCCCCGCCCCGCCCGCC